>CAXNGR010000071.1:0-9729 GCA_964201265.1 Verrucomicrobiaceae bacterium | reverse complement strand
AGAATAAGCCTCGTCAACACGGAAAGCCGACCTATCTCCGGCGGCAAGCTCGTGAGCTGGTTGTTGGAGAGACGAAGTTCCGTCAACGCGGCGAGCTGACCGATCTCCGGCGGCAGGCTCGTGAGCTGATTGTGGTGGAGCCAAAGCCCCGTCAACGCGGCGAGCTGGCCGAGTTCCGGCGGCACATGGGTCAGGCCGAGGTTGCCTAGATCAAGAAGCGCTCCCTGCTTTCCCTCAATGCGGCAGGCTTCAATTCTCTTCAGCGCCCTTTCATAGGCGCTCTGGGCTTTTGGGGTCATGGGCGGGCGCGACATGGCCGCAGAATGGAATGTCGAATGAGGAATGTCGAATCCGTTCTCCGCAGCAAGACTGCGAAGGATAAATGCCGAATGATGACGCCGGGTGAGTCCCGCATCGATGCTGAGCCCTTGCTTTGGATGGAGGAACGGTGAACCTCGTTCTCAAACCTCAAACGTGTGGTTCAGAGGCAGCGGGGCGCCGCAGATCACGCACAATGAGCGCTTCGTGTTGGTCTTCGAGCCGCAACTGGGGCAATCCACGATCTGCGTGCGGATTTTCCCGTCGGTGGTGCCATCGCGCAGGTCGATTTCGAGGATGCGTGCTTGCAGCTCGTCCTCGGTGAGGCCGTGCTTCTCGCGCAACAGCTCCCACAGCCCCTGGCAGCACAGCGCCAGCCGCTCGATGCGGCGCTGCAAACGCGCGATCTCGGCGACGGTGGCGTCCGCCTTGTTCTCCGCCCGGTCGGCGGTTTGATTGGCAGAAGAAATCTGCCCCTGTTGATGAATGTCCTAGAGCAAGTCCATGGCCCGAGGCATAACCGCTTCGCCCACCTCAGGCGATTACCAAAACCGCCGAATTTTGAAGGCACCGATGCGCGAATGCAGACAGGGCCGCATCACAACCTGGCTTTCATCCACGAGTAAAAGCTCGCCCCGATCTGGGCATAGCCGACGGGGTTGGGGTGGACGCCGTTGTTGTTGGGGTAGCCATCCACGGGGTCGAGGCAGTTTTCACGGCGGAAAGAGTCCGAAACGGTGCTCGGCTTTGCGAATGAGCAGGCGGCGGGAGTGGTTGAGCTGCAGCATCGCAATCGTGGCGCGTCCGATGGCTGTGCGTCCGGTGATGCGTGATCCAGACCACTCGAAGTGCGCGTTCCAAACTTCCTTTCGCGGGTGAAACAATGGAACCGTGGCATGAGTCAAGGGATCGACGGCGGAGATGCGGTCTGCTTTGTGCAGATTGCAGCCGGGGCAGGCGAAGGCAAGGTTTCCCAAAATCGAACGGCCTCCGAGTGACCGTGGCAGAATATGCTCGATGTGGAAAGATGCCCCCTGGAGTGTCTGGCTCATGCGGCAGTACTCGCAGCGCTCTCCGGCACGACGCCGGACCCGCAGGGCCAGGGCGGCGGGCACGCTCATGCGGGCTGTTTGCCAAGAAGTTGCAACGCCTGCGCACGGAGGAGCGAGACGTTTTCACTCCACTCGACCAGAGAGGCCATTTCCTTACGCTCCTCGACGGTGAGCAATCCTTCATTGTTACGATCCATCAACGTCTGCAAGCGTCGGTCCGCCCGCCGGGGAAGGGACAACCTCCCCACAGAGGCGACCCAGGATTTTGGAGCCGAGATGATTGCTGCCATGACAGAGAAATGTTCGATGACACTGAGATTGTCAATGTCGCAGGCCAGCCAGTGCGTGCAGACGAGCGGAATGGCAGGATTCACCACTTCGACTTCATCCACGAGTAAAAGCTCGCGCCGATCTGGGCGTAGCCGACGGGGTTGGGGTGGACGCCGTTGTTGTTGGGGTAGCCATCCACGGGGTCGAGGTTGAGTTCGGTGGGGACGAGGTGGATGCCCTCTTGTTCGCGATTGGAAAGGCGCTTGAGCATGAGCTGAACGATGCGGTGCTGGATGCGCTTCCAGCCCCAGCGCGGGTACTTGTCTTTGTAGTTGGCGGTGAAGCCTTCCTGGCGGGCGTTGGGCGGCGTGGTGAGGCCGACGGCGAGGATGGCCTTGGGCGCGGCCTTGTGAAAGGCGGCGAGGAGTTTGTCGGCGTTGTCAAGCACCTCGTTGATCTTGGCGTCGGGCTTGTTCGGATCGGCTCCGAAGCAGTCGTTGATGCCGAGGAGAAAGGTGACGACATCCGGCGGCTGGTTGTCGCAATGCTCTGCAAAATAGCGGTTCAAATCGAAGACACCGGTTTTGCCATCGGCGGCGGGAAAGATGAAGGGGCTGGTGGCCTTGCGGGCGAGCGGGCCCGCAGTGACGCCGGGAGCTTCGGGGGTGAATTTGGTGAGAAAGGTGGCCCAAGCCCAGCCGCCATAGCCTTCATGCGCGACGCCGGGCTGCGCCGAGGCGGGCTTGTGCGTGCCGAGCAGGGTGAACTTGGGATTGCCGGGCGTGGCGAGCAGGCGGGCGATCTCGTTCGGGTAAACCGTCGCGTTGGTGAGGCTGTCGCCAACGATGAGGAGGCGCAGGGTTTTGTCGGCACCCGCTTTGCGTGGGGAGATGTGCAGCGTGGTCTTTCCTTGCTCCAAAACCTTGCCGCTGGCGTCTTTGACAGTGATGGCGAGCGGGTGATCGCCGACATCGGCATCCGTGGGCTTCACGGTCCAGCGACGGGCTTCGTTGGTGCCGAGTTTGCACTCGAACTCGAAGCGATAATCCTGCGGCTTCTCGGTGAGCACGATGTTGTCGTGGTAGAGGCTCATCGGCACGTCTGGTGTGGCGTAAACGACAGGCGGGAGGGTAAGCTGGAGGTCGCCTGCGAAGGAGAGTGACGCCGCGAGGCAGAAGAGAAGGCCGTATGATTTCATGGAGCGTTGGTTATGGCGGAGTGCTGCGGACTGGAAGTCCGCGCTCCACTACGAGCCACCACGAACGAATCGTTCCAGGAAGCGAACGATGGCGGCCATGGATAGCTGGCCGCCAGGCGTGGAGGGGAAGTAATCGGTGCCGTGCGTGCCCCAGGGGAGTTCGAGGAAGCAGTGGTCGTCACAATCTGCGCGCAACTGGGTGAAGCGGCGGCTGTGGCCGATGCCGACGAGAGAATCGAGCGTGCCGTGGATGAGCAGCGTGGGCAGGCTATGCTGATCGAGAAACTCGGTGGCGGAAGCGGTGCGGTAGGCTTCGGGAACTTCGTGAGGATCACCACCCATGTATTGGCGGACCAGCGTGAGTGACTTGAGCAGATCGTCCGGCACCGACCATTCGCGGGCGAGATGCATGTTCGGTGTGCCATAAACCGAGATGCAGCCGCGTACGCCGAGTTCAGGCACTCCATAAGCGCAAGCGGCAGCGATTTGCGCACCGGCAGAACGGCCCATGAGGACGATGCGATTCGTGTCGATGCCGAGTTCGGCGGCGTGTTCACGAATCCACGCGAACGCATGGCGGGTGTCATCAGCTTGAGCAGGCCAGCGATGCTTCGGAGCCAAGCGATAACCGAAAGAGCACACCACATAGCCGTGCGAGGCGAGTTCGGTGTTCGCGCCGATGAATTCGCCCGGATCGCCGCTGTCCCAGCCGCCGGTGTGGGCGATGAGCAGGCAAGGCAGCGGCTTGTCCGCTCCGACAGGGCGATAGATCACGATGTCGAGCGATTCCTCGCCCTGCTGCCAGTAGGTGCGGCGTTCGTGATGGACTCCAAATTTGCGGGTGTGAATCGGCAGCCACAGACGCAGCCAGGAGAAGGGCAGTCCTTGGGCCTTGGCGATGCGGGATGCCTGGAAGGCCGGAATGAGGAAGACGCAGGCGAGCAGCAGGAATGGCAACGCGAACCAACGTGAAGTCTGCGCAGCCGGATAAATCAAAACGAGCGCCAACAGCGCCGGCCAGTGCCCGAACTCCGTCGTGACGAGCTGCAACTGCCATTGCAGCTTCGTGGGCGACATCATCCAGGCGTTCAACGCCAGCAGCGAGAGGATGAGGAATGCCAGAATGAAAGCCACGGTTTTCACGGAACGGATGCTATCCGCTTCATCTGTGGTTCTGGATTCATCAAATCAAACAAAAGAGGGCGGATTCTCACGAATCCGCCCTCGTTGTGAAGGTGTGAATTAACCGGCGATTGTGAACACCTCACGGGCGTCGGCGATGCTGCCGGTGAGGGCGGCGGCGGCGACCATGATGGGGCTCATGAGAACGGTGCGGCCGGTGGGGCTGCCTTGACGGCCTTTGAAGTTGCGATTCGAAGAGGACGCGCAGAGCTGGTCGCCGATGAGTTTGTCGGGATTCATCGCGAGGCACATGGAGCAGCCGGCACCGCGCCATTCGAAACCAGCTTCGCTGAAGACTTTGTCGAGGCCTTCCTGGCGGGCGAGGACATCGACGATTTGTGATCCCGGGACGGCAATGGCTTTGACCCCGGCGGCGACTTTGCGGCCCTTGATGTACTTCGCCACTTCGCGGAAGTCGCTAAGGCGGCCGTTGGTGCAGGAGCCGATGAAGGCGACGTCGATCTTGGTGCCCTTGATCGGCTTGCCAGCGGGCAGCTTCATGTAATCGAGCGCGTCCTGGATGGAGATGCGTCCAGGCTCTGTGGTGGCGCTTTCGGGCGTCGGCACGTTTTCGGTGACGGCGATGGCCTGGTCCGGGCTGGTGCCCCAGGTGACGGTCGGCGGCACGTCTTCCGCTTTGATGTTCACGACATCGTCATAGACGGCGTCTGCGTCAGTGGCGACGGCACGCCATTTTTCGACGGTGTCGAGCCATTGATCTCCCTGCGGCGAATACGGGCGGCCTTTGAGGTATTCGAAGGTCTTTTCGTCAGGATTGACGTAACCGCAGCGCGCACCGCCTTCGATGCTCATGTTGCAGACGGTCATGCGTTCTTCCATCGACATGGCGTCGAAGAGGCTGCCGCCGTATTCGTAGGCGTAGCCGATGCCGCCGTTCGCGCCGAGGAGGCGGATGATGTGGAGGATCACATCCTTCGCATAAACGCCGGGGCGAAGCTGGCCGTCCACATTGATGCGGCGGACCTTCATTTTACCGAGAGCCATGGTCTGGGTGGCGAGGATGTCGCGCACCTGCGTGGTGCCGATGCCGAGGGCGATGGCCCCGAAAGCGCCGTGCGTGGCAGTGTGGCTGTCGCCGCAGGCGATGGTGGTGCCAGGCTGGGTGATGCCCTGTTCAGGACCGACGACGTGAACGATGCCCTGCTTGCCGCTGGCGAGACTGAAATAGGTGATGCCGAAGTCCTTGGCGTTCTTGTTCAGCTCCTGGATCATCGCTTCAGCAAGCGGATCGGAAAACGGGGAGACCTGGCTGTCGGTGGGGACGATGTGATCGACCGTGGCGAAGGTGCGATGCGGGTAGGCGACTTTCAGATTCAAATCACGCAGCATGCCGAAGGCCTGCGGGCTGGTGACCTCATGGACGAGATGCGTGTCGATGAGGAGCTGCGTCTGGCCGTTGGCAAGGGTGCCGACGACGTGCGATTCCCAGACTTTTTCGAAGAGAGTTTTGCCCATGATGCGTGCGGATTGGTGGTTTGGAGGGCCGCGAGCCTAGCACGCCCGGCGGAGGGTGCAAGAAAGCCTCTTGGCTTTTGCCGCAGACCTGCCAGCATCCGCGCCCATGAAGTGGCTGAAAATTCTTTATGTGCAGGTGCTGATCGGGATCGTTTTGGGGGTGCTGCTGGGGCTGTTTTATCCCGAAACGGGCACGAAGATGCAGCCGCTGGCGGCGATCTTCATCAAGGCGATCAAAATGCTCATCGCGCCGATCATTTTCTGCACCGTGGTCGCGGGCATCGCCAGCATGGGCGACCTGAAACGCGTGGGCCGCGTCGGCTGGAAGGCGCTGGTCTATTTTGAGGTGCTGACGACGCTGGCACTCATCATCGGCCTGCTGGTGGCAAACATCGCCCAACCCGGCGCGGGCATGCCCACGGAGGCTACGGCCAAAGAAACCGCCAAAATCACCGAGTTTGCTGAGAAGGCGCATGACACGAGCACCCTCACGTTTGTGATGAACATCGTGCCGAAGACCTTCGTGGGCGCGTTCACAGATGAATCGGTGCTGCCCGCCCTATTTCTCGCCATTCTCGTCGCCGTGGCGATGTGCCAGATGCAGGAGCGCGGCCAGATCGTGCTGGAGCTGCTGCACGCAGTCGGCGAGGTGTTTTTCAAGCTCGTGGCGATGATCACCAAAGTGGCGCCCATCGCGGCCTTTGGGGCGATGGCCTACACGGTCGGCTCGGAAGGTCCAGGCACGCTGGTGAAGCTGGCGAAGGTGCTGGGCTGTGTCTATGTGACCTGCGGGCTGTTCGTCTTTGTCGTGCTGGGCCTGATCTGTCGTTTTTGTGGCTTCAGCCTGTGGAAGGTGCTCGTGTTCATCAAAGACGAGATCCTGCTGGTGCTCGGCACCTCATCTTCTGAGACCGCGCTGCCGCAGCTCATGAAAAAGCTCGAACACGCTGGCTGTGACAAGTCCGTGGTCGGCGTGGTCATTCCTTCCGGCTACTCCTTCAATCTCGACGGCACCTGCATCTACCTCACGCTCGCCGCCTTGTTCGTCGCGCAAGCCACGAACACACCTCTGACACTCTGGCAGCAGCTCATGCTGCTCGGTGTGCTGCTGCTGACTTCCAAAGGCGCGGCGGGCGTCACGGGCGCGGGATTCATCACGCTGGTGGCCACGCTTTCCACCATCGACACCGGCATCCCCGTCGCCGGACTGGCGATGCTCATCGGCATCGACCGTTTCATGTCTGAGGCGCGTGCCCTGACCAATCTCGTCGGCAACACCGTCGCCACGCTCGTCGTGGCGAAGTGGGAGAAGGGCTTCGATGCGGAGAAAGGCGCGATGCTGCTGCGGTAACTCATCACCTTTTTCCATGCGCCTCGTCCTCCAACGCGTCTCTTCCGCCTCCGTCACTGTCGATGACGTAATCACCGGCCAGATCGGCCCTGGGCTGCTCATTCTCGTCGGCATTGAGCACGACGACAACGCCGATGACCTCGCCTGGCTGGTGTCCAAGGTGACGCAGATGCGCATCTTTGCCGATGCCGAGGGCAAGATGAACCTCTCGGTGAAGGACAGCGGTGGTGAGCTGCTGGTGGTGAGCCAGTTCACGCTGCATGCGAGCACCAAGAAGGGCAACCGCCCCAGCTTCATCCGCGCCGCACGGCCCGAGACGGCCATCCCGCTCTACGAGCAGTTTCTCGCCCTGCTGGAGGCCGAGATGGGCAAACCCGTGGCCCGTGGCATCTTCGGCGCGGACATGCAGGTGGCCCTCGTCAACGACGGCCCGGTGACAATCTGCATCGACTCGCGTTCGAAGGAATGACGCGCGTCACTCGGCCTTCTTCAGCTCCGCCAGCATCTCCAGCAGGTTGTTCGTCAGAATCACGCTCGTGTCCTCCTGCACCGAATTCGTGCCCAGCCAAGTCTCGTAGCCGCCGAGCTTGTGCTGCTCCAGCGTCGGGAGGTAGCCGTGGCGGCCATTGGCGAGGCCGATGACCATCGTCTGCGGAAACGGGCTGCGCTTTTTCAGATCGAGGCCGATCTCGACAAAGGTCTCGAACGGAATGCCGCACACAGCGAAGTCGCCCACGCGAATGGCCTGGATCTTCACCGTGAGCGTCTCCTCAGGCCGACCTGCCGCGCTTACGACGCTGTGCGCGTAGTTCTGCGCCAAGCGTGGCAGCTTCTCGATGGCGTCTTTGTCCTTCACCGCGAGCACCGCCTTCGCTTCTGCGAGATCTTGCGCCGAAGGACGGCGATACTTCAGCGTGATCTCACGCTGCACCATGCCGAGCCGCACATCACCGCGATGCTTGTCGATCTTCCGATGCGCAAGCCACGCCGTGTCCGCCGCCTTCGCCGCCACGAGGCGGATCTGCTCAAACGGCTCGCGTGGAGGCCGCGTGGCACCAAAGGGAATGTTGTTGATGTCGCCCGAGGTGCCATTCGACATCATGGCCACGAAGTTCTCATCGCCACGCACGCGTGAGGGCATGAGGCGGGCGAATTCTCCAAAGTAATCGGCGGACATCTGGCCGCCCGGTGCACCACCGACGTAATGCAGCGAGTAGTTGGCAAAGACCGCGATCTGTTTCCGCTTCGCATCCTGCACAGAGAGGATCGTGATGTCAGGATCGGTCGGGCCCGCAGGGCGATCCAGCACATCGGGACTGGTGCCGGGATTCATCTTCACCGTGTCCATGCGGCCAAACGGGTTCAGCGGCATCTTGCCCGGCTTCAGATACCAGCGGCGGTTGAAGACTTCGTCTGGCAACGGATGCGCCGCCGCGCCGACTGCGGCCGATTTGAGCGCCGCGTGTGCCTGGATGATGGACCCGGCCACTCCTTCGACGAACTGCTTGTAATACTTCGCCGCAGCCTCGCTGCGTGTGTTCAGCGACGGGCCGCTGTGCGTGTGGGTCGATGAAATGAGCATCTTGTCCACCGACATGCCCGTCTTCGCGGCGGCGAGCGCCTTGGCCTCGTTCAGCACATCGGGACCAGCTCCGAGATTGTCCACCACGACCATCGCCAGCGTCGTCTGGCCGTCATCGAGCACGAGCGCCCGTGAATGAAACGGATCATGCGCCTTCTCTGCCATGTTCGCACTGAATCCGCCCGGCATGTTCATCGGAAAGTGCGTCGGCGTGATGTCCACCGCAGCGGCTCCGGCGCGGAGAGCAGCAGACTGGGCTGACAAGTTCAGGGTGGCGATCTGAAAAACGCATAGAAAAAGCGGCAATCGGTTCATGAGGCAGTTTGAAACGTCCGCTCTGGCTGATCTCTGGCCGGAAAGAACCCATGGCGTGTGCCAAATTCAGGCAAGAGCACGCCCGCCAGAATCTTTCTTGTTCCTGCCCATGAAACGCCCCGCCATTCTTTTTGCCCTGCTGATCGCGTTCTCCACGCGTGCGGCGGCCGTGGTCGATTACGAGAAGGACATCAAACCGCTGCTCAAAGAGCGCTGCGTGTCCTGCCACGGCTCAGTGAAGCAAAAGGGCGATCTGCGGCTCGATGCGGGTGCTTTGATCGACAAAAGCATCCACGCCGAGTTGATCTCTCGTGTGACCTCACACGACGAAGACGAGCGCATGCCGCCGGAGGGCGCACGACTCACGGATTCGCAGGTTGCGGCCCTGCGGCAATGGTTTGCCACCGGCGCACCGTTCCCGAGTGATGAGGCGATCCCGAAGAAGCCCTCGGAACATTGGTCGTTTCAGCCGGTGAAGCGACCGGCGGCGCCGAAGTCGACGCATCCGCATCCCATCGACGAATTTGTCTTCGGCCAGGAGAATGCACCACCCTCTGCCACGCCGGGTGCGCTGCTGCGTCGTGTGTATCTCGACCTCATCGGCCTGCCGCCGACGATAGCGGAACAGGAGAAGCACCAGTCGCTCGATGCAGTCATCGACGACCTCCTCTCTCGCCCCGAATACGGCGAACGCTGGGCACGACACTGGCTCGATGGCGTGCGCTACGCCAACAGCAACGGCTACGAGCGCGATGCCGAGAAGCCCTTTGTCTGGCGCTACCGCGACTACGTCATCGAAGCGCTCAACAAGGACAAACCCTTCGACCGCTTCGTCATCGAGCAGCTCGCTGGAGATGAGTTGCGTGACAAGACGCGCGAAACCCACATCGCCACCGGCTTCCTGCGTCTCGGGCATTGGGATGATGAACCCGCCGATCCCGCCACGGATCGCTACGACCAGCTCGACGACATCGTCAGCACCACC
>CAXNGR010000070.1:0-9769 GCA_964201265.1 Verrucomicrobiaceae bacterium | reverse complement strand
GTGGGATCGGTCACACGGTTGAAAGCGATCCAGGTGGGCGCAGCCGTGCCGCCAGCGCTTTGATCAAAACGCACCGTGGTTTCACGGCCCACGTTGAAGTTGTTCCACTCCAGCATCGCCTGCTGCTGCGTCTGCTGGATGCGGACGATGGCGCGGGCGTTTTCCATCGAGTGCGTGGCAGGCACGATGGCGCCAGAGGCCGAGTTTAAATCCAGCGCGCCAGGGCCGATGCCGTCTGGCACGATGGGAAGCGTGGTTCCGGGGAAGTTCGGGTTCGCGCCCGCGTTGTTCATCACACCTGCGACCGCGCGCGCGGCATCCTGCATGGCCGTCACAGCCTGCAGGGCGTTGGTATTGCGCGCCAGCATGTCATTGGCGTTGGCACGCGCCAGCGCGGCAGCGGCGGCGGTGTTGATGGCATTCGCATCCGCCGCGCCTGCGGCTCCTGGAACGGCGGCAGAACCACCTCCAGCGCTCGCATTCATGCGCAGCAGATCCCCTGCCTGCGTGGTCGGCGTCAGCAAGAGCAACGCGACCATCGCGTGGCAAAAAGTTAGGTGCAGCAGGGACAAAAAGCGCTTCATGAGTCAAAATCAGGGTTTGAGGGCGGAGTCTCGAGACGGGACTTCCTGGAGCAGCTTAGACAGCGCGACCTCGTTGATAGCCACAGGGTGCTTTTGCAACGTTTCCGCCACATAAGCCTGCATGCCGGCGCGGATCTTCTCCGCCCGCAGACGCTGGGCCAGTTGCACCCGCACCTGGTCAAAGATGGGCGTGAAGGGCTCACGTACATCGAGCACTTTGAGAATGTGCCAGCCGTCCTTCAGGCGCACTGGCTCCGAAACGACGTTCAAACGCAGCTTGGGCAGTTGCTCGAAAATTTCAGGCTGGATCTGCCGCTCGCTGAGCCAGCCGATCTCTCCATCCCGTGCGGCACTTTCCTTTTCCTCCCTCATCTCACGTGCGATCCGGCCAAAACCCGCCGGATCAGCCTTCAAACGCTTTTTTACCTCCGCCAGCCGCTGATCAGAGCCTTCGGTGATGAAAATCTGCGCCAAACGGAACGAACGCGGCACGGTCAACTCAGCGCGACTGGCCTCGTAAGCCTTGCGCAGCTCGGTTTCGTCCGGGTAGCCCTCCGGCGGGCGGCTCAGATGTTTGATGTAGCTGTCTGTGATGGCCGCCTCGCGCGTGCTTTTGAGCAGCGGCTGGATGGCAGGCTCCAGATCCCATTTGTTTTCCACCGCCTCCTGAAAAATCACACGCTGCACCAGCATCGAGCGCACCAGCTTGTTCAAAGCAGCTGGGTCACGCGCCAGCGCCTCCCTGTCCACCACGCCGAGGCTTCCCAGAGATGCCAAGAATTCTCCTTCCCTCATCTCGATGCCGCCGATGCTGCCGATCACAAGACCCGCGTCTTGTGCCTGACCAAAGCCGCATGCGAGAGGCAGTAAAATGACACTCAGGAGTCTCATGTCAGCGCTGGGCGGCGGTCGCGGGCTTCTGCACCTGCGCGGCCTGCTCTTTGGAGACGGCTTTGGCGGGCTTGGCCTCGGGGTTGATCTTGCTGTCCACCAGCTTGTCACCGTAGTCCTGCACGAGCGTCTCCAGCTTCACGCGCATGTTGCGGGTGTAGGGTTCTCTCGCGGCAATGGCGGTGCCAAGGCCGAAGCCCTCGTATTTAGAGAGCACCTCGCTGCCGATCTTGAACAGCTCGTCGTTCTTACGCCGCTGGTCGGCGATGGTGCGGTCCTGCAGAATGACACGCGCGGACAACTCCGCCCGCTGCGCCTCAATCTTTTTGGCCGCATCTGTGACCTCCTGATGACCTTTTTTCCAACTGGCTAGCGACGCCTGCAACCGCGCCTGCTCGCCCTCCTGCTCCATGATTTTCGCCTTCAAGTCGGCGATGGACTTGGCGTCGGCGTCCTTCTGCGCGTTGCTTTCCTTGGCAAGCGCCTTGAACTTGGTGTCGAGACTTTTGAGCTGCGCGTCCAGGTCCACATTCGCCGCCTGGAGCGTGGCGCGCTCGGCCTCGGTCTTCTGTTGCTGGATCATGACAGTGCGCAACTGGTCGCGCATGCGTTTGATCACGGCCATGGCTGGGTCCGCCTCTTCTGCAGCGTGAACAGACGCGGTGGTAAGCAGCGCGGTGATGATGAGTGAATGGATAGTTTTCATGATTAGAATTTGGCCATGAAGTCGATGAGCACGACGTCGGTCTGGATCGGCGGTCCACCGATTTGTTTGGCGCTCATGTAACCGAGGCGCACCACGGTGCTTTTCGACAAGGCCAGCGCCGCGTTGATGGTGTAGCCCTCCATGTTGGTGCCGCCGCCGCCGAACACGGAGTCGTTAAATCCGTCAATCACAGCATCAGACTCCACATGACGGTAACCCAGGCCCACCAGCCAGTCGCCACGCTTGTCAAAAGTGGAGAACGGCTTGCCGAAGTTCACCCCCATGTACCAGGCGGTGTCGCCGCCGTCGAACGCGCCGGCTCCGCCGCCGCCACGATTGTTAACGGCCACGGCGTTGATGGCGTTCTGGTCGAAGGCCATATTTTTGACATAATCCCCGACCAGGGAGATTTGGACCGGTTCGAAATGGTTAAAATCAAGCCTACCACTCCAGGCGATCTGCTTGAACTGCGTGGCCAGACCAAAGTATTGAAACTGGTTGGTGGTGCCGAAGCCATTGAGCGCGGTGGGCGTGATGTTGCGGATCGGGCGGTAGGTGTTGCCCTTCTGGGCAAAGGCAGGGCGGCTGTTGTCCGTGTTGCCCGCATCGGTCGCGTTCAGCGGCACAAACGGATCGGACAACTGCCCTTCGATGTTCACCCAGTCATAGTAAGCCAGGCTCATCTTCGCCTCGATGTCGTCGGTAATCTTGAACTCGACGCCAAACTGCGCGGCCAGCAGGTATTTGTTGTAGCTCTCGTACTTGCTTGGGTTGTTGGACGGGTAATTGAAATAGCTGGTGAACACAGGGAAGGCCCCGGCCGCGACGAAAGTCTTGAGTCCAGGCTGCCAGGGGCTGGCCACCTTGAAGGCGATACCGTCAAGCCCGACGTCTTCATCCCACATGATCTGGCTATTGACCATGAACGGGTTGTCAAAGCGTCCTAGCAGCACCGTCAGGTTGGCATATTCAAGCAACGAAGCCTCATACTTGATGAAGGCGCGATCGAGCCAGAGCTCGTATTTGGAAAAGCCGCCCCCCTGGCCCGAGTTGCCGCTGTTGGTGCTGCCCAGGGTCTGGTTGGTCGTGATAGGGGCATTGCTACCGCCGGTGGCCATGCGTATGCCAGCGGTGAAGCCGTCCTCCAGATCAATGTCAAAACCAAGCCGCATGCGCAGACGCGCACGCTCACGGCTCTGATCCGCGTTCAACTGCGGGGAGAAGATGGGGCCAGAGGTATCAAAAGGCGCACCGGTGTTGATGGCGTTGAAGTTGGGGAAGACACCAGTGTTGTTGTTGGCATCCGCGAACATGAACTTGTCATAGCGCATGCGAATGTCCCCAAGCATCTTGATACGCTGGGTCCATTCGACTGCGGCGTTGGGCGCGGCCCATTTTTGCTCACGGGCCTGGGAAAAGACCTCAGCGCGGAGCTGGTCGCGAATCTCGGCTTTGACCGACTCAGGGATGTAAGTCACACGAACCTCGTCAGGGTCCGGCTCGACCGGTGGCATGGTGCCCTGCGCCATCACAGCGGCCTGGGTGTCCGCCAGCGCCTGGGCCTGCGCTTTGGCGAAGGCGGCGTCTGCTTCCGCGCCTTGAATCAAATCAGCGGCCTCGGCCTGGGAGAGCACGCCCTTTTGCACGAGACGGTTGATGAGATTCAAGGTCACGTTCTGCGAAGGCGTGGCCTGCAATTGCTGCGGCGCGGGCGCGTTGGGATCTGGCAGCACGGGCGCGGCTGCCGCAGGATCGACAGAGATGGGCGTGGTCACAGCTCCTGAAGGCGCAGGTGATGCCGGTGCGGCAGGAGCAGGCGCGGCATTTTCAGCTAGCAGCGGCATGGGCAGGGCGGGTTCCTGCGCATGCATCAGCACAGGCTGCATGGCAGCGCAGAGAGAAGCGGTGAAACAGGCGAACTGGCGTCGCCAAACTTGGGAGTTGTTGAGCATGGGGGAGGCTTGAGAGGTCTTCAGTTCGCTTTGCGCGCACTGATGCGCAGATTGATGGGCATGGGCATGTCGTCCGGCGGCGGCTCGTTGAGCACGAGACCGTTGAGCACCTCGTTTTCGATGGCGGTGTCCACCGCACGGTCTCCGGTGCTGCTGCTCAGCCTCACGCGGGTGATGCGCCCGGTGGCATCACTCCAAATCTTGACCGTGTTGGTGAATCCGGCGCGCTTGGTGAGCGGATGCTGCCGCAAGGCATCGGCGATGCGTTTTTGCACCGTGCCCGCGTACCAGCCCCATTTGCTACCGCCTTTGCCGGTGCCACCGCCGATCATGCCACGGCCACCGCCGCTGCCGCCGCCAAGCGCGAGGCCGCTGCCATCCCCACCAGCGATGGCGGTGCCGATGGGTTCGTCCTTCGGCTCATCAGCGGGTTTGTCGTCTGGCTTTTCGGCGATTTCCTCCGGTGCCTGCTCGATCATCTCCTCTTCTTTCTCTTCTTCAGGAGGCGGCTCCTCTTTCGGAGGGGGCGGAGGAGGAGGCGGCGGGGGCGGTGGAAGCACCGGCATGACCATGACCATCTCCATCTTCTTTTTCGGCGAGGATTGGGAGGGCTTGTGGTTGGCGAACATGTAACCGCCACCTGCCAGCACGAGTCCGCCGATGATGATGACCACGAGGTTCCGCTTGAAAAAGCCCGGCTCGTCCTCGTCTTCGATGTCTTTGGGTTTCATGGTCCTGTGGGGTGTTTATTTGCGGGCCTGGGTCGCTAGGCCAATCTGAGTGATGCCGAGACGTCCGACGACGTTGAGCACGTCCATGATGCCCTGGTACTGCGAGGCGCTGTCGCCACGGATGACGACGGGGAACTCCGGCGTGCTGGATTTGAGCGCCTCCAGCTTGCTGGCGAGTTCGTCGAGCGTGACAGGGAGCGTGTTGAGGAAGACCTTGCCTTCGTTGTTCACCGTGATGGCCTGCATCTTCGGTCCTTCGATTGGCTTCGAGGAGGCAGCACCGCCGCGCGGCAGATTCACCTTCACGCCCTGCACGCCAGCCGTCGTCATGATGATGAAGATCAGCAGCAACACGAGGTAGAGGTCCACCATCGGCGTGACGTTGATGTCGTCGTAGGATTTGTTGTCGGCGTCCATGGCGTGGGGTTATTCCTTGTAGTGCTCGGCCATTTTGGTGACGAACTCGTCGATGAAGGTTTCCATGTTGGAGACCACGTCCTTGATCCGGGAGCTGAGATAGCTGTAGATGAACAAGGCCGGAATGGCGACGGCCAGACCGGCCACAGTGGCGAGCAACGCGCCCGCGATACCGGGAGCGATCGAGTTCACCTCCACCTCGCCGGATTTCGCGATGACAGCGAAGGTGATCATCACCCCGATGACGGTGCCGAGCAGGCCGAGATACGGGCCGCCAGCGATGCCGATGGTGAGGAAGACGAGCTTGCCGTTGAGCTTCTGCACCTCACGCACCATGCCGCCATGCAGCACGGCCTTGATGGCCTGGATGGAACGACCGGAGAGGCCCATGATTTTAGCTTCTTTTTTCTCGGCGGGGTTGAAGGTGACCTGCCGGAATGACTTCATGCGGTGGCTGATTTCCTCCGAACCCAGATGATAAAGCTGGTACAGCGGCGACTGGCGCATCAGCTTCTGCATCTTGTTGCTCATGGAGCCTCCGATGTTCTTGACGCTTTCGGCATCCTCCGTGTCGATGGCGGTAAGGTCGGAGGAAATCTTCTCCCAGCGCTTCATGAACTCCTTGGAAGCCTTCTCAATCGTGTTGAGGTACATGATTTTCCCCACCGCGATGATCCAGCCGACGATGGCGAGGAGCGTGCAGAGGAAAATCACCACCCAACCGTCAAAGGTCAGATCCTTGGAGATGTCCGTGATGAGCGTGACATGCTTCATGATCTCGCTCTCCTCCTCATGGTCTGAGGCGACATCCGAACCGACGACCAGCAGCTTGGCCGCGTCCGCGCTGGTTCCCTGGTTCGTAGCGGCGAATTGGATAAAACCAGCAGGCCGAGCCGTCTTGGCGATCTGGAGTTCGTCCAGTTCACCGGCGAAACCAGCAAGGCTGGCCGCTGCAGGCGAAGAGTCTTTGTCGATCTCCACCGGCGTCTTCAATGAAGGCATCGCTGCGGTCACCGCGCCGTAGGATTTGCCATCGAGATACAGGGTGATCGTGCCCGCGTCCGCCACGGCGGCCACATGATGCCAGCCACCAGCGGCGACGGGCGCACCAGCACTGCTGCGCTGCTTGTTGACCTCCACAAAGGGCACGCCGTTGTCGAGACCGAGGATGAAGGCATTCGCGCCATCGCGACGGCTGAGAATGACCGCATTGGGTTGCAACGCGCTCGGCTTCACCCAGACGGACACCGTTAGCGGCGCTCCTGGTGCCCATTCGGGCAGCGGCGGTGAGTGCACCTTGATCGGCGTCTGACCAAACACACGCAAACCACCGCCGATGAGTGATCCTGCGGCAGGCGGCGGCGTGCCTTCAGCGTTCGCGCCGGTGGCGGAGGAGTCCGTGCCAGCTTTCGAAGCATCCGCGAAGTGATAAGCCAGCACGGTGTTCTCATCGTAGCTTTCCTTCGCTGGATCGACGGCCACAGCCTCGGTGGTGTTGCCGTAGTAGAGCCAGATCGCGGTGGCTGCGGCGGGTTTGAGGTCCGGCACCTGGACCCAGACGTAGGCCTCGTTCAAAAGAGAGTCCCACTTCTCGACGTGGTGCTTGAGCACGGTCTTGTGATCGTCAGCGGTGAAGCGCAGGTCGCTGCCGTCCTCTTTGGATGACATGAAGCTGAAGACACCCTCATGCAGGCGCACCAGCACGGTCGTCGTGCCGATAGGATCAGCGATGGAGACGCCTTTGCCGCTGGTGTCGATGTCGATCTTCTTGCGGATCGTCCATTTGGCGTCCCACCAGTTTTTTTCCTCCGCGTAAGCCGAGGTGACGAGAGCGAGGCCGAGCAGGAGAGCAGAGAACAGATGTTTTTTCTTGGTCATGAGCGGGAATCAAGGGGGGATTAGAAATCGACGCCGAGGCGGAAGGTGAGGTAGAGGTCGTGTGCGATGGCGTTGGGCTGCGTCACGAGCGGCATCCCCAGGTCGAGCGAGCCGGTGATGTGGTCGAGGTAGCGAAAGCGCGTGCCGATGCCGACGCTGGCCAAGTCATGCGTGCGCTCCTCGCCCGGCAGCGTTCTGTTGACGTAGAGCTGACCGCCCTCAAGGAAACCGTACACCCGCCACTCGTTGGCCTTCTCCTTGGCGGAGCCGATGAAGGAAGGGCTGCGCAGCTCAAGGGTGCCAAAGATGCCCGAGTCGCCAAGCTGTGTGGCGATGAGATAGCCACGCACCGTGTTGAGACCGCCGCCCGCGATCTGCTCCGTGTTGATGAGCGGCTGTGCCGACGCCTGCCCCTGAATGTGGGCATAGGCCTGGAATCCGCCCGGCAGATCCTGGGTGTGAGCTACGTCACCACGGAAGTAGAAGAAATTGTCCGTCGCCCCGAAGCGCCGTGCTGCAAACTCACTCTGAGAGCCGCCCATGGTGGCGAAGTGGAAGATCGCCGCCGCGTTGAACTCGGTGAAGGCCGTGTCACTCACACGCCCGGCCGAATAGGACAGCGTGAAGGGGTAGTAGCTGATCGGCGCGGAGATCACCGCGCCGCCCGCGTTCACGTCCTGCACGAAGTCCTTGTAATCCATGCCAAAGCTCAGCGAGTGGAAGTAGCCAAGCTCGGCAGGCAGCGTCTTCATGAGACGCAGGCCGATGATCTTGCCCTTCCCGATCACCGCACCGCCGCCCAGGGTGGAGATGTTGCTGTCCTGCAATGCGCCGGTCAGCATGACGCTCAAACCTTCGACGCTTTCGACCGGCATCTGGTAAAAGCCCGAGTACACCGTGCCATCAGAAGTCTTTTCCGGTGCCACCTGAAAGCTGAGGCCCAGCGTGTGCCCGAGCTGCCAGAGATTGCTGTAGCTGATCGCGCCACTGAGCCGCAGCGGCACCGTGTTGGCGTTGTACTGGTTGTTCAGCTCCAGGCTGCCATGCAGCGGCAGTTTGTCCTCCACGTTGAGGTCGATGTCCACCGTGCCTGGCACCACGCCCGCTCTCAGCTCCGGCGTGATCTTGCGGTCGCGCCAGCGGTTCAGCGCTTGGATGTCCTTGGTGATCTCGTTGAAGTTTGGCACCGTGCCCTCCGCCATGGAGTCCGCCTGCGCCTTGATCTTGCTGGGCAGGAAATAACGCGAGCCTTTGACCCGCAGCCGCCCCACCGGTGCCTCCACCACGTTCAGGTAAATGATGCCACGTGCCCCAGTCTGCTGCGGCACCTCGACATACACCGTCTGGTAGCCTTTCTCCTTGTAAATCTTCTCCAGCCCCAGCCGCGCCTGCTCGATGTCGTTTTCCGAGCGCCCCGGCCCCATGAACGGATACACGGCCTTCTCAATCTCGATGGGTTTCAGGATGTGATTCCCCTTCACGCGATACTCGCGCACATAAAGATTACCGATTTGGGACAAAGCCGTCTGCGGCTGGGCCTGCGCCGCTGACGGAGCCGTCTCGGCGGGTTGCGCCAGCGCGGTGCCGCAGGCGGTCATCCCGGCCCAGTACAGCAGCGTACGGCACTGACGAGCACCGGCTAGGGAAGCGCGGGTCAGGGTGTTTGAGGCTTGGGAATGATGCGTCTTGGGGATCATGCTTGCCGGTTCCGAACCGGCCTAGCCTTTCCGTTGAACACCCTCTTCTCTCAAGTTACCCAAGGTTACGAATGTGTCACACAGCGCGGTCGGACCATGCGAAGTACCCTAGGGATGGTGAAATCGTGCAACAATATCGACGCGAAGCATTGCGACCATCCCCCTGCCCTTATTTACCAGCCGCAGCAGCCTGTTGCGCCGCTTGCAACTGCACCCGCACAAAGGTGTCCCCGCCAAACATGGAGGAAAAGTACTCGTCGCTATTGCGTTTAAGATTCTGCCAGCGCGCACGGTATGTCGGGCTTGCTGGGTTTGGCTCCGCCGCTGTGGCGGTCTGAACATCGGTGGCAAATTGCTCACGCATTTGACTGAGGACACGGGTCGTGGTGGGATCGAGCGTAGAGTCGGTAACGACGGTGGACAAGCTATCCAGATTCGCCGCTTGCGCCCCTGCATCGCCAAGAAGAAAGGCGGCTGGAATATCTGCCAGTGGGGAGTGACCGGAAAGCCCATGCGCGGTCAGTTCAGGGTGAACCGATGTTGCGTCACTTGCCTGTGCCTGTGCCTGTGCCGACTGGCCTAGCAGGCGAGCCAGCAGTTGAGACTGTTCTATTTCGAGTTGTGCCAGCACCGCCGCCTGTGTGCGGTTAGCCGCGGCTTGCGGTGCACGCAGCACCTCCACGCGTTTAGCTGTGTAAATTTCACGCAACTCACCTGCCACAATATCCTGAATCGTCAGCTCTGGGCAGCCGATCTGCCTCAGGTTGGCCACAAATACCTCAAAATCCGGCGCATCCAGCTCCCGCCAATGAAACGGTTTGGTTTTGACGATGACGGTCGGCGCGGCTTCCACCACCGGGGGCGGCTGTGCTGCTGAAATGGGGGGGGGAGGGGCACCACCGGGCTGTATCGC
>CAXNGR010000069.1:0-9798 GCA_964201265.1 Verrucomicrobiaceae bacterium | reverse complement strand
GCGACAATGCACCGGCTGCTCAACCGGTCTGAGGTGCGAAACTCCTGCATCAACCGAAACTTCAGCCGGGACGCACGCGTCCTGGTGTGCGAGTGGCACAATTCTGTGCTGCTTAACGAGCAGGGGGAGACGCATTCGGTGCTCTGCCTCGCCTCGGACATTACGCTGGAGAAAAAAATCGAGGAGGCGCTGCGGGCGATGGCGGAAGGCGTGGACCCGCACAGCGGAGAGACGTTTTTCCAGTCCCTCTGCCTGCATTTGGCCCATGCGCTGGAAACTCGCTATGCCTGTGTGGCGATGGTGCTGCCCGAGCGCGACCGGATGGTGCGCACGCTGGGTTACTGTGCGGATGGCAAAGTGCAGCCCAATTTGACTTATTCCCTGGTCGGCACGCCGTGCCACAACGTGCTGAATGGCGATTTCTGCTACTACGTCTCCGACGTGAGGGAATACTTCCCGGACGATGCTTTTCTCCAAGAACTAGGGGTGGATTGTTACATGGGCATGCCTCTGCATGCCACGGATGGCCGGGTGATCGGTCTGATCTCCGTGTTTAGTGACGGCAGGCTGGACCATCGTGAGCGGTTGCAGGCGATGTTCCAAATCTTTGCGGTGCGCGCGGCGGCGGAGCTGGAGCGTCATCAGGCGGAGGCTGCTCTGAGACGCAGCGAAGAACGTTACGCACTGGCAGCCCGTGGTTCCACTGCTGGAGTCTGGGACTGGGACATCCACACGGGCGGTGTGTATTACTCATCACGCTTTCGGGAGTTGTTGGGCCTCAATTTGGAAGAGTTTCCCAGCCTGTTCTTTGCCTGGGAGCAGAGGATTCACCCAGATGATTTGTCGCAGGTGCGCATGGCGCTGGAGAACCATCTGGAAAAGCGCGAAGTCTTCTGCGTCGAGCACCGGATCCGGGTCAAGTCGGGTGATCACCGCTGGTTTGAGGCGCGTGGACAGGCATTGTGGGATGCCCAAGGAGAACCGCATCGCATGGCTGGGTCGATGCTGGATATCCATGAGCGCAAGCTCAACGAGCAGCGCCTGCTGCGACTGAATCGGCTGTACGCGATGTCTAGCGGCATCAATGAGGCGATCGTGAGGATTGGCGAGCCGCAGGAGCTGTACCAGGCGGCCGTGCGCATCGCGGTGGAGAAAGGTAGCATGCAGATGGCTTGGATCGGGCTGCAGGAGGGCGAGGGCACACTGAGGCCGGTGGCATGCGCTGGCAGCCACGCGGGCTATCTGGAGGGGGTCGTCCTGACGACGCGAGAGGATGAGCCGACGGGGCGTGGGCCCGCCGGGTGCGCTTTCCGTGCTGGAGCGCCTGCCGTTTCCAACGACATTCGCAATGATCCCAGCTTTTTTTACAGCGAACAGGCGGTGGAGCGGGGATTCCGCTCATGCGCGGCCTTTCCGCTGAAATCCCACGGTAAGTCCATCGGGGTGCTACTGATCTATGCCGATGAGACCGACTGCTTCCAAGCGGACGAGGTGCGAGTGCTCAACGCGCTGGCCGACGATCTCTCCTTTGCTCTGGAGGCCGTGGCGAGGGAGCAGGAGCGTCAGCGTGCGATTGAGGCTCTGCGTGAAAACGAGCGCATGATTTCGACACTGATGGGGAATCTGCCTGGCGCGGCCTATCGCTCATTGATTGATGAAAAATGGACGTTGGAATTTATCAGCGAAGGGTGCCTGGAACTCACGGGCTATGAGCCGGAAGCTTTGACAGGCCAGGGCGGGGTGTTTTTTGGAGATCTGGTCCACCCGGAAGACCGCGAACATCTCAGCAAGTCGGTCAACGAGGCGGTAGCCGCCGGTAAACGCTTTGAAATGACCTACCGCATCCGCACAGCGGACGGTGCGGTGAGATGGATCTGGGAGCGTGGGCAAGGCGTTCCGGCGGAGGATGGCAGCATGCGTCATATTGAGGGTTTCATGACGGATGTGACAGAGAAACGCCGGATGGAGTCGCAGTTCCTCCGGGCGCAACGCCTAGAGAGCATCGGGACGCTGGCCGGAGGGGTGGCTCATGACCTCAACAACGTGCTCACGCCGATCTTGATGTCTCTGACGATCCTGCGCATGAAGCTGACCCAGCCGCGTGACATCGAGCTGCTGAATACTCTGGAGGCCAGCGCGAACCGTGGGGCAGACATGGTGCGGCAGATTCTGAGCTTCGCACGCGGTGTGGAGGGGCGCAGCGTGCTGCTCAGACCCCATGATGTGCTGCGTGAGATCGAAAACCTCATCCAGGAGACCTTCCCCAAGTCCATCAAATGCTCGTTCCTCTGTCCCGCAGATGTTTGGCACCTGGAGGGTGATCCTACGCAGCTTCATCAAGTACTGCTCAATCTCAGCGTCAATGCGCGGGATGCCATGCCGAACGGGGGGGAACTGCTGCTGCGCATAAGCAATGTGGTGGTCGATGACCAATTCGCCAGCATGAACCCGGACGCCAAACCTGGGCCGCATGTGGTCTTTGAGGTAAAGGATAACGGCGTGGGCATCCCATTGGAACTGCGCGACCGCATTTTCGACCCGTTTTTCACCACCAAAGAGGTCGGCAAGGGCACTGGACTTGGCCTTTCCACGTCGTTGGGCATCGTGCGGTCTCACAAGGGGTTCATCGAACTCAGCAGCCAGCGGGGCAAGGGCACTCAGTTCCGCATTTACCTTCCTGCCAAGATGTCCGTGCAGGAGGAGGTGGCGTTGCCGGCCGAGCCGCGGCGCTGGCAGGGCGGTGGTCAGTTGATCCTCGTGGTGGACGATGAGGCTCCCATCCTGACAGCGACCAGACACACGTTGGAGATGTTTGGCTACGAGGTCATCACTGCTGGAGATGGCACGGAGGCGATTGCCAAATTTTTGCAGTGCGATCCCGCGCCTAAGGCGGTCATCACAGACATGATGATGCCGCTCATGGACGGGCCGGCGCTGATCCAGGCGCTGTTAAAGATCCGGCCCGGGTTGCCGGTCATCGGTGCCAGCGGACTGAATTATCAAATGCAGGCGCAGGTGGCAGATCTCGGTGTGCGGCATTTTCTGCGCAAGCCTTACACTGCTGACACGCTGCTAGGTGCGCTGGCGGATCTGCTGCAGCCGAGTGGCACTTCCTAACAGGAAAACACGGATGGATGAGGACGGGCGGTCATGGCGACCACCTTTGACCTTTTACTTGTGTGCTTTTTTACAGCGTTGCAGCCTGGGCTAGGGCTTGGCCGGTGATGTTGAGCAGCTCGACCATGCCGAAGGGCTTGGGTAGGAAATTCTGGCCTGGGATCAGCTCTTTCTCCTGAGCTAGGCTCGTGGCTGAGTAGCCACAGGTAAGGATGACGGGCAGGGTGGGGTCTTCTTCCTTGATTGCGCGTTCCAGGTCAAATCCGCTGACGCCTCCGGGCAGGCGGATGTCGATGATGGCTAGCTTGATGATGGATGAGCGGCTGCGCCACATCGCCCAGGCCTCGCTGGCATCTCTGGCAGCCAGGACGTTGTGTCCCTGGCTAGTGAGGACGTATTCCATGATCTGGCGCACCGAGTCCTCATCATCGACGACGAGGATGGTGGAGGGAGAGTCATCTGTGCAGGTGTCCTGCAGCTTCATGTCAGGTGTGTCTGTGTTCGGAGGCACTGGGACGGCACTGCTGGCCACCGGCAGATACACGGCAAACTCGGTGCCCACTTCCCGCACGCTTTTGACGCTGACCCAGCCGCCTTGATGGCGCACGAGTCCCTGCACAAGCACCATGCCGATGCCTCTGCCGTCTGCTTCATCTGGAACGACGGCGCTAGCGTCGAAAAGGCTGGCAAGCTGGGCCGAAGACATGCCTCGGCTGGTGTCCGAGAGCAGCATGACCACGTAGTCACCAGGCTTGGCCTCTGAGTGGATTTTGGCTGCTGCCTCGGGGCTGTTTATCTGGAGTCGCCGGGTTTGAATGGTGAGACTGCCCCCCTCTGGCATCGCTTCACGGGAGTGAACGGCCAGATTGAGAATAATCTGGCTGAGACAAGCGGGATCGGCCATGACGGCTGGAAGGTTCGGCGCGTGGCTGATGTCGATGGTGATGTGTTCGCCCAATGTTCGCCGCAGCAGCGCGGCTTCGGCATGAATCGTTTCCTCCAGCCGGAGTGGAACAGGCTGCAAGAACTCGCGGTGGTTGAATTTGACCATCTGTGTGGTGAGGCTGGCCGTTCGCTGGGCCGCCTCTTGCAGTTCCCCAAGGCAGGCGATCAACTGCGGGCTACTGTCCTTGGATGAAAGCGCCACACCCAGATGTCCCTGGATGACGGTGAGACTGTTGTTAAAGAAATGGGCGATACCGTCAGCTAGGCGACCTAGAGTCTCCAGCCGTTGCGCTTTGCACAGCTTTTCTTCCAGTCGAACCCGGTGCTCCTGCTCGTTGCGCAGGCGGTTGCTGACGTCCTCGAAGCGCCGGGAGGCCTCCAGAATTTGGGTGTTGAGGCTAAGATCGCGATGGGAAGACTTGCTCTCAGCGAGGTGTTTCGCCGTGAGCGTGCGGATGAGCTGGGTGATCTCAAAAGGCATCAGGCAGAATTTCAGCACCAACAACTGGGACGGAGAGCCGAGATCTAGCGGAATTTGCTCAAAGGCTTCCAACTGGGACACCGCGTGCATGACCACCTGGAGGTCTCGCTGAACCTGCCAGAAGTGGCGGATGATATGCCGATGGTCTTTGCCATGGGAAAGGCGGCCATCAATGATCACCAGAGAATAAGGCTGATGCTGCCTGGCTGCGGCCTCCACCAGCGCCAGAGCCTCCTTTTCATGGGGAACACAGGTGATTTCAGGCTGGGGCTGTGGGGGCTTGGATTTCCCATCCTGCCGCGAGTCTGACTGCGGGGCGGAAGTGACGCCACTGTGATCCATGTTTTGCAAGGACAAGGCGAGGCAGATGTCATCCTTGAGCGTGCGCTCCTCGGAAACCATGAGAACTCGGTTGCAAGTGGCTAGGATTGGCTGGGCTGTATTTAGGTACATGCCTAGAGGAATAAAACATAAAAACTATAATTTTTAATAAAATAACATTTATTCAGTCACGTCGAGCTTACAAAATCAAAAGAAGACCACTGGAAATCTTGATCGGAATCGCTGAGCACAACCTGCTAAATTATAAATGAACATTTAGATGATTGGTTCCGATCCCCGGTCATGCTCTAAATGCGGCTCTAAAATGACGCATTATTTATCATGCCTCACCTCAATTCAGACTCGGAAGTACAAACCCAGGGGACTAGGCATTTGCTGACTCTGAGCAGTCATCTGAAAGAAGAAGATCAGCGCTGCATGGACATTTCGCAGATGCTCCACAAGGAGGTCTCTGGCAGTTTGGTTGCCTGCACCTCCATTCGAGAAATGATCCGGCATGAGCTGAGCCACGGTGCGGATGCCAGTAGCGTCGGAAAGCTGCTGACCAGTCTGGACGCAAATCTGCGGCAGGCGATGCAGATCGTGCGGGAGATGACCGAGCGGCAATTTCCGCCGGTGCTCAAGGTTTTCGGGCTGAACGCGGCGCTGCAGCAGCTCGTGCGCAGCATCTCAGAGGAGTTTGCCGGCTCGCTGTTGCTCAATATCAACGGTCACGAGCCTCAGTTTGACCTCGCCCGCCGTTTGAACCTGTTTCATCTCATGCAGGCCCTACTGCGGCACTGTGTGCGCCATGCGCGCACCTCGTGGGTGGAGGTGACCTGCCGTGCCAGCGCCGAAAATCTGGAGATCACCGTCGATCATGACGGCGAGGACGATGTGTGGACTGCGGGCAATGACGGCGGTGACATCTCGCTCATTGAGGCGCGATGCCTCCTGCTGGGAACGCGTCTGGAAGTCATGCGAACCGCCACTGGCAGCACCCGTGTCGGCCTGCTGGTCTTTCACCCTCTTGCAACGCCCTCCTAAACCCATTTTCAACCAAGCACGCTCATGCCCGGCAACCCTCCGTTCAACATTCTCGTCGTGGATGACCATGCCTTGGTCCGTGAGGCGTTCACCAGCATGCTGCGGACGGAGTTTCCGCAGGCCACTGTGGTGTCCGCTGGCACCTGCGCCGATGCGATGGCCGAGGCACGCGCGCATTCTTTTCAACTTGCCCTGGTGGACATCGAACTGGGAGATCGGTCGGGAATGGAACTAACGACCGAGCTGCGTACGCTGCAGGAACCGCCGCGCATCATCGCTGTCTCGATGCACCAGGAGGAGACCTTCGTCACGCGCACGATGCAGCTCGGAGCGCGCTCCTACGTGGCCAAGGACGCACCTCCACACGAGCTTTTTGAAGCGATCCGGGTCACGCTGGAGGGGCGCAGCTACATTTCCCGGGAACTGGCGCAGAAGTTCGTCGATCAATCGGTTCGCAAAGGCATCGGCGGGCAGGTGCATGAAAAACTTTCCAACCGTGAACTGGAAGTGCTCATGCAGCTCGCTCGTGGCAAAAGCCTGAAACAGGTGGCGCAGGATCTATCCCTGAGTCCCCGCACGGTGGCCGTCCACAAGCACAACCTCTGCCGCAAGACCGGGCTCAAGGGCATTGTCGAAATTTTACGCTACTGCCAGTCCAACGGACTGGCCTGAGGAAGACCACAACAGACAGCCCAACCATGAAATCACGCGCAATTCATCTCATTCTGGCCTTGGGGCTGATCCTAAAGGCGGTTCAGGCTGCCGAAACCACGTCCGTGGTGCCTGATTCCGCACAGGCGCTGGCAACGGCAGGGGGCAGGTTTGCCAACCTGCAGGATGCCTCAGCCGTCCGTGTTGCGCCGGCCAACATTCTGCAAATCAAGAATCCGGAGGTTCTGCTCAACCTTGCAGTTTGGAACGGTGACATCCGGTTGGACTCGACCACCAGCGGATCGGTGAAAATGAGCCAGTCGTGGATTTATCCTGGCAGCATCTACGCAGTGCTTCCAGTAGTGTCCGACAAGCTGGCGTTCGGCTTCGGCATCAGCACCCCGTTTGGCTTGGGGACACCTTATCCAAAGAACATGCCTGCCGGGCTTCGTTACAACCTCGCCTACGAAGCCACTCTGCTGGCCGTGGACTTCACCCCTGCCGTCGCCTTTCGTGTGACAGACACGCTGACCATGGCTGCGGGCTTGGACATCGTTTATTCCCAGCTCACACTGGGGCGCATCTACCCGTGGGCGGCCTGGGGCGGGGGCGATCCTGATGGTGAGATTCAAATGAAGGGGGATGGCTGGGGCCTTGGCGGCTATCTTGGTGCCAACTGGGAGTTTGCCCCAGGACATCGTCTTGCGTTCATCGGTCGGCTGCCGATCCGCATCAGCTACAGCGGTAGCGCGGAAACCGTGGGCATGCCGACAGGCAATGCGGGTTTGAATGCTGCAGGCGCGACCAGCACCAGCCGCTTTGACTCCGAAATGACCTTCCCGGGCTCTATTGCCATTGGTTACGGTGTCGATCTGACCGAGCGTCTCACTTTGGGATTCGATTTTCAGTGGACGGACAACTCATCCCACGATGACATCCCGCTGGATCTGGGCAACAACCAACCGTTGTTCTTTGGACAAACTGCCGCTCCGTTGGGCTGGAAGGACTCCATCGACCTCGGCATGGGGGCCAGCTACAAGCTGGACAATGCCTGGATGCTGCGCTGCGGCTATCTGTTCTCGGAAAACTCCCAGCCTGAGACCAACTACCTGCCTTCAGCGCCGGGGAATGACCGTCATGTGTTTGGTGTCGGGGTCGGCTGGAAGGGCGCAACTCGCAGTGTGGATCTGGCCTATGCTTTTGTTTACAACCCGACACGCACCATTGGCAGTGCCGCCACGCCGGCATTCAACGGAAACTACAAGCATCAGTGGCATGTGGTTTCCCTCAGTATTACACAGCGATTTTAAATTAATCCTCTCAAAAATCATGAGCATTCCGAGTGTATTGTTTTCGCTGTTTCCATTGCCAGGTCCCAAAACTTGTCAAACCCTCTCATGTGCTGCTGTTGAAGTTATTCAGGCGCAAACCGTAGAAACAAGAGTCTAATATGGAGAACAACGACAATTCACTCCCGGTCATCGCCTCCACAGGAGAGCGCCTGAGCTTTATCATCTGCCGCAACAGCCAGGGCGTCGAGGTGCGCGGGACATTGCACCGGCTCACCCGCTATCTTGGGGTTTTTGAAGTGTACAACCCCTACAGCATCGTGCAGCTCTCCGAGGTGCTGAACGACTTCCGCATCATGATGAACGAGCGGGTCGTCTATTCCGGTCGCGCCGTGATCGCCAATTTGGTGAACACGGGCATCATGCTCATCTGCGAGGCATCCCTCGCCGACGAGGGATGGATCGACATCGACATCCTAGCGCCGAAGCAGAACAAAGGGCGGCTGCTGTCTGACTTTACCGAGTTCATCAAGGAGACCGAGAAGATCTACAAGGTCATGCCTGAATTTAAGCTGGTGGTCGCGGACATGCATACCCTGCTTTCAGACCTGCGGCGCTGGATGGAGCAGGTGGAGCTGGGCGTGCGGTCACTTCCCACGGGCGACCGGCTTGAGGCAGAGCGCGAGACGATCATGCAGCTCGAAACACCCATCCTCCCCGCGGTTGCTCCGCTGCTTGAGCGGCTGGAAAACACAGGGAATGCAATTGCTCAGGACCAGCGGCCTGTGCATGGCAGCTATATCAAACGCCAGCTCCACCCGCTGGTGCTGTGTTCGCCGTTTGTCTATCGAACGTACCAAAAGCCGCTCGGCTACGCGGGCGACTACGAAATGGTGAGCATGATGCTGCGCGATCCCTACGAGGGCAGTTCCATGTTCGCCAAACTGATCAATAAGGTCATTTTGGCGATGCCGGCCGCGGAGGCGCATCGCAATCGCATCATTTACCTGAAGCAGCGCTTGCATGAAGAAACGAAGCGCATGTCCGAGCAGGGCAAGGTGGCGCGCATCTTCAATCTTGGCTGCGGTCCGGCCCAGGAGGTGCAGAACTTCCTGGTCAACGATGATCTCTGCGATAACGCCGATCTCCTCCTCCTGGATTTCAACGATGAAACGATCGCCAATACCACCCGCATCCTCGAAGACCTTCGTGGGCGGCACCGGCGGCGCACCGGCGTCAAGCTGGTGAAGCGCTCCGTGCACCAGATCCTGAAGGATTCGTCACGCGCCGGAGCAGGGTTCGAGGTGGGCACCTACGACTTCGTCTATTGCGCTGGGTTGTTCGACTACCTCTCGGATCGTATCTGCCGCCGACTCCTGGAGGTGTTCTATGATTTGCTGGCACCGGGTGGTTTGCTCGTAGCTACGAATGTGGACAGTTCCAATCCGTCCCGCGTGTGGATGGAGTATGTCGTGGACTGGCACTTGGTTTACCGGAACCAGGAGCAGTTCACCAAGATCGCGCCTGAGCAGGCTCCGCCCGACGGTGTGCAGGTAAAGGCGGACACCACTGGCGTGAACATCTTCCTGGAAGTGCGCAAACCTCATCATGCCTGACGCACTGACAGCACCTCCGCCAGATATGGACCGCTCGTTTAGCGAATACGAGCGGTCCATACGGGTGCGGAACTACAAGGTGGGCTGCCTGCTTGCGGTGGTTTTCATGCCGGCAGGAGCATCGCTCGACTACTTCGTTTACGAATACGAGGTGATGCTGCGCCTACTCCCGTTGCGGTTCCTTGGCGCGGCTGTGGATGGTCTGCTCTTGGTGTGGCTTTACCTGTCCCCGGATACGCGATTTTACCGGGCCTTGGGCCTCGGCGCTATGTTTGTTCCGGTCGTCTGCATCGCGTGGATGATTTACCTGACGGAAGGTGCCGTCTCGCCC
>CAXNGR010000068.1:0-9829 GCA_964201265.1 Verrucomicrobiaceae bacterium | reverse complement strand
GAACTGCGAACGGATGTTACTTGATCTCCTGGGCCCAGAAGATGTGCCAGTCGTCCAGGTTGTTCAGATCCACCGCACCAGGATTCACGCTGCCGTCGTCAGCGATGCCATCAGCATCCAGGATGGTCTTGCGCGTGGCGTCATCGTGGATGTAGCCCATGATGGAGGCGTTGTGTTTGTAGATGTTGCCCTTCGTCAGGTTCACCCCTGGCTGCGACTTGATCCAGGCTTCGGTCTGCGGGTAGCTCGGCTTGGTGGCGATGAAGGCTTTGAAGGTCTCGATGTTGATACCCAGCGCGTCGAGCGTCATTTGGTCATAGCCGCAGCCGATGCCGGGATAGTCTGCGTGGAGCTTGCCAGCGGCGGCCAGCGAGGCTTTCTGCCAGAGGCGGGGAAGATGAAGAACACCGAGGGGACCGGCGGTGCCGGAACTGATGAGAGGAACGATCTGACTCATGATTGGATTTGGGTTGGAGTTTGGTGAATGACGTTCGTAATTTTCAAACGCACACTCGACTTTGACGGGTCCGCTTTGCAGCGGCAAGAAGAAACGTTCCCCCACCCTTTTCCTCGCCTCTTTCTCATGAAAAAACTCTGTCACATCGCCCTCGGCGTGCTGCTGGCCCTGCCATGCGCCGCCGCTGAGAAAAAAGCCGCACCGAAGGCCGCACTCGAACTTCACAAGTGGTCCGGCAAACTCAACGTACCCGATCCCGTCGCCGTCACGGTCGATCCGCAGGGCCGCGTCTATGTTTCCGCCACCACACGGCGCAAAGTGGCCGATCTCGACATCCGCGAGCACACAATGTGGATTCCCGACGATGTCTCGCTCACCAGCGTCGAGGAAAAGGAAGCGTTTCTGAAGCGCGAACTCGCTCCCGGCAAGCTGCGCCTGCCGCGCGGCAGCCTCAAAGATCACAACAAGGACGGCTCCATCGACTGGAAAGACCTCACCGTTCAAAGCGAGCGGATTTACCAACTCCGCGACACCGACAACGACGGCACCGCCGACAAAATCACCGTCTTCGCCGAAGGCTTCAACAGCGTCGTCACCGGCATCGCAGCGGGCATCTTATATCACGACGGCTGGGTTTACGTCACCGTCGCGCCTGATCTGGTGCGGCTGCGCGACACGAACGACGACGGCGTCGCCGACGAGCGCGAGATCGTCGCGCACGGCTTCGGCATGCACATCGCGTATGCCGGGCACGACATGCACGGCCCGCGCATCGGCCCCGACGGCCGCATCTACTGGAGCATTGGCGACAAAGGCGTGAACGTGACCAGCAAGGAAGGCGTGAAGTGGTTTTACCCGCACGAAGGCTGCGTTCTGCGCTGCGAACCGGACGGCACCGGCTTCGAGGTCTTCGCCCACGGCCTGCGCAATGTGCAGGAAATCGCCTTCGACGATTACGGCAACATGTTCGGCGTGGACAACGACGCCGACCTCCCCGGCGAGAAAGAGCGCTTCGTTTACATCACCGAGCGCAGCGACTCCGGCTGGCGCTGCGGCCATCAGTATCAAAAAGAGAACAGCCGCTGGATGCGCGAGGGCTTGTGGAAGCCCGCGCATGCCACGCAGCCCAAGTTCATCACGCCGCCGCTGCAAAACTACTCGAACGGCCCCGCCGGCTTCATCCACGAGCCTGGTACCGCGCTCGGTGCCTCGCTGCGCGGCCACTTCATCCTCAATCAGTTCCCTTCCGGCCAGATGACCGCGTTTCAGATCGCGCCGAGCGGAGCCAGCTTCGTCATGAAAAACGAGCGCGTCATCCACAGCGGAATCATGGGCATCGGTCTCGCCTTCACCCCGCAGGGATCGCTCATCATGGCCGACTGGAGCGGCGGCTACCCCCTCGACGAAATCGGCCACATCTGGACCGCCGACGATCCCACCGCCCAAAACAACCCCGAGCGCCTCGAAACTGCCAGAATCCTCTCCACCCATTCTTCAAATCCTACCCATTTCTCCCATCCCGACCAACGCGTCCGCCTTCTGGCCCAGTTCGCTCTCGTCAAAGAGGGAGACTACGCCGTCCTCGAAGCCATCGCACACACACCACTGTTCCCGCAGCCCACACCGCCGCCTATGGACAAGGCCGACCAACTCGCCCGCATTCATGCGATCTGGGGCCTCGGCCAAGGCCTTCGTGCCAAAAAGATCCCGCCAGATACTTTTATATCGCTGCTGACCGACGCTGATCCCGAAATCGTCACCCAAGCCGCCAAGATGCTCGGTGACGCGCCCACCGACGGCAAACTGCTCCTCCCACTTCTCTCCTCCAACGTCTCACGCGTCCGCTTCCACGCCGCCATCGCCCTCGGCAAACTCAAAGAACCTTCCGCGACGCCCAAACTTCTCCAACTCGCCGCCAAGGAGCAAAACGATCCCTTCATGCGCCACGCGATCGTCACCGGCCTCGCCGGTTGCGCGGATGAAGCCGCGCTCGTGAAGGACAAAGGCCTTTGCAGCCTCCTCGCCCTCGCGCGGCAGCGTTCGCCCCGCGTCGCCGACTTCCTCTCCAAATTCCCCGATGAAGCCGAACGCGCCATTCACGACGACGCGGGCATCCCCGAGGCACTCCCAGCGCTCATTAACCGCAACTCCCGTCGCGGTTTGAACGCCTGCCTCCGCCTCGGCACCGCCGAAGCCGCACAACGTGTCGTCCAAACCGCTCTCAAGCCCTCCGAGCTGCAATCCGAGGCGCTCGACGTGCTTCTCGCTTGGAATTCACCGCCGCGTCTCGACCGCATCGACGGTCACGCTCACACCAATGCCACACGCGATCCTAAAACACTTGTGACAGTTGTGCAGCCGCATCTCGATGCCTTGTTGGCCTTGCAAGATGGTGAGTTGAAGGCCAAGGCCGTCGAACTGCTCATGCAGCTCCAGCTTCGCGTCGAACCCGAGCTGCTGCTGCAAATCATCGCCGATGAAACCGCCCGCGCTGCATTGCGTGCCGAGGCTTTGAAGCTCATGGGCTTACAACACGCCCAAGCGCTCGAATTCTCCACTGCTCTCGATCTCACCTCCGCTAAAGCCTCACCACCTGAACTGCGACGCGAAGGTTTGAGACAGCTTTTCGCCCACCAACCAGCCAATGCCATCACCGAGGCCGCCAATGTTCTCAAAGAGGGCGACACCGTCACCAAACAGCTCACCTTCGATCTCCTCGCCACCGCCGCGAATGCGAAGGCCGACGAAGTCCTCGCCACCTGGCTCGACAAACTCGCGCAAAACCAAGTTCCCGCCGCCATCCAGCTCGATCTCATCGAAGCCGCCACCACACGCGAAAGTTTGAAGCCCAAGCTCGACGCCTACACGCAGACACACACCACCAACGACGAACTGTTCGAAGGCGGCGACATCACCACCGGTCGCGACATCGTCACGAATCACCTCGGTGCCAACTGCATCGCCTGCCACACCATCGAGGCCAAGGAAGGCAGCCAGGTCGGCCCCAACTTGAAAATCATCGGCAGTCAAAAGGACCGGAAATACCTCCTTGAGTCCTTGCTCAATCCCATCGCCCAAATCGCCCCCGGCTACGGCCTCGTCTCCATCGCCTTGAAGGACGGCAAAACCATCTCCGGCACTCTCGACAAGGAGGACGCCACGCAAATCACCCTGCGCATGCCGGATGGCAAAACCCAAAGCGTGCCACGCGCTCAAATCGCCACCGCCACCCCGCCCATCAGCGTTATGCCTCCCATGCTAGGCATCCTCACCAAACCGCAGATCCGCGATGTCGTGGCCTACCTCGCGAGTTTGAAGGCGAAGACGAGCAAGAAGTAGCCGTTTCCTATGAGAAGAAGATCAATTGACAGTTGACCATCGGTTAGAAAACGACAGCGTCTAATTATCAAGCCATGAATGATCGCTCGGGAGACACCGAATCAAACAACGAGTTGTCGGACACGGAAGCTGCACATCCAGAAGTTTCGCGAGACAAAGATTTCGAAAACGAACTCGCGCGTTACACGAGCCACATGGAGAATCGGAAAAAGCTGGTCGATGCCGAATTGGAAATGGCAGGCCGCTTCACCAACGCAAGTCTCACGCTTGCTGGCGGTGCGCTTGCCTTAACGATCACGTATGTCGAAAAGCTGCACCCTCACCCGATTGGCTCTGCATTGGGCTGGCTTGGCGTCACTTGGTTTTCCCTCGCAATGTCCTTAACAGCATCGCTTGTAGCGCTGCTCTTCAGTCTGAATGCGACGCATGTTGCCATTCAACATAGTGACAAGCTTTATAGCTGCTGGTTACGAGACAAAAAAACAGCATTCGCCGCACCAGCGAACCAGTTCTCTGCTTGGACTCATTACTGTAACTACCTTAGTGTTGGTGGCTTCCTATTTGGAATCATTGCGTTCTTTGTTTTTATATCCCAATCACCTCCATAATCCACACCTCAACGTTACTATGGCCAAGCCACCACCCACTCCTCCTCCCAAACCTCAGCCACCACCACCGCCGCCAAGCAGGAGCACTAATTTTAGTTACCGACCGCCTGATCCTCCTCCGCCGCCGCCAACACGGAGATAACTACCTCGTGGATTTGAAATCGAAGACGAGAAAAAGAAGTGATCGTCTTCCCAAATAATCCCGAAGGGATCAAAGAAGGTAGCCGGGGGCAAGTTCGCGCAGCGAACGCCGCCCCCGGACCATGCACACGACGCTTTAAGCCCAAGGTCGCATCCCGGCAGGGATGCAAGAGGCACGCATCCCTTCTTCGCTCGCTTCTCGCATACCTCCGGCATGCGACCTTGAACTCGACATCGCCTCGATTTCACTCCAGGGGTCGTTGACCCCTGGCTACCTTCTTTGATCCCTTCGGGATCGAATCACCATGCTCAAAATGTGATGAAAAGTGCTCACATCGCCCCTGGCGGCACTTCCTGCTCCGGCACGGTGAGCGTCGCTGTTGGAACCGTGCCCACTCCTTTGCCCAAACGTCCGCTGTAGAGATCAATCGTGCGCTTGGCGATGATGTCGATCACCGCCGGTTGCAGCGTGCGGGCGGCGACGTTAGAGACAGCCACTCCTGCCCACATGATCGGAGATTTGAAGCGCAGCACCTGCCAGTAGGGCAGCAGGCGTTTGTACCATTTGTTCGCGGTCTGCATCTTCTCATGCGTGGCGATTTTGTGCGTCATCTCCCAGGTCTTGAGCGCCGTGCTGGCGCTGACATCCACGAGCCGACCGATGGAGCGCGTTTGCAGAAAATCCGCCACATCCATTGCCGCGAGATGCACGGCTCGCGAGAACTGGCTCAGGCCAGGCGCGAGCAGCGCCTCCTGTTTGCCCGGATGGTAAATCGCCGCGATCTCGCGCACGAGTTTCGGCACCTCGTCCACCAGCGGCGGCAGCCACTCGGGATTGAGGTTTTTTTGCCAGCGCAGGCGGTTTTTGCAGTTTTCCACCGCCTTCTGAGCCAACTCGTCCGCCACACCGCAGTCGGGAAACACATAGCTGGACACCGCATGGCGGGCGGCACGCAGATCTGCGGCAAAACGCAGCGCCTTCCACAGCACAATCGTCGCCGCGCCGACGAGGACACCGGCGAGGAAGACCATGATGTGGCTCCAGGGCATGCCCGCACGGGAGAGCACAGCGCGTGAGGTGTCAAGATGCCGAAAGTGACGGGAGAGGCGGCTTGCAGCGCGGTAATGACACGCCATAGATGCGCCCCTCACTATGTCCTCCATTTTCGAACTCTTTTCTCTCCAAGGCAAAACCGCTGTCGTCATCGGCGGCACCGGTGAACTCTGCGGTGCCATCGCCGAAGGCTATGCCTCCGCTGGCGCGGAAGTCGTGCTGGTCGGTCGCGATCAAACGAAAGCGGACAAGCGCCTCGAAACCATCCAGGCCGCCGGTGGCCAAGCGTATTTCGTCTCCGCCGATGCCAGCCGCAAAGCCGACCTGCAAATCCTGCTCGATCAAGTGCTGGAGCGCTCCGGTGGCTGCCACATCCTCGTCAACGGCGCGGGCGTGAACTCCGCCACGCCCTTCCTCGACATCGCCGAGGATGAATACGACCGGATCATGAACATCAACACCAAGGGCGTGTTTTTGGCCTGCCAGGTGTTTGGAAAATACTTCGTCGAAAACAAAGTCCCCGCCTCCATCATCAATCTCGGCTCCATGTCCGGTCTGCTGCCGCTGAGCCGCGTGTTTACTTACTCAATGAGCAAAGGAGCCGTTCACAATCTCAGCAAGAACCTTGCCCGCGAGTGGGCACCGCTGGGCATCCGCGTGAACACGCTCGTCCCAGGCTTCTTCCCCGCCGAGCAGAACAAAAAAGTGCTCACACCTGACCGCGTCGCCAAAATCATGGGCCACACACCGATGAACCGCTTTGGGGAAGCCAAGGAACTCATCGCCGCAGCGCTGCTCCTCGCTGGAGACGGCGGCTCGTTCGTCACCGGCCATGAAATGGTCGTGGACGGTGGGTATTCCTCGATGACGATCTAAAGCCCGTTGAAAAAGCTCCCAGAGCGCCAGCCCTGCGGGTATCCAGACAGTTTTCGGCTGCTTCCGCTGCGCTCCAGAACTAGGACGTAGCGGTGTGGGGTGTGACTGTTGCCGGTCAATGGGTTACGCTCTGACGTCGTTTCCCTCGGAGCTGGCCCAGCAACTCACTGAACATCCTCTTGAGCCAGGCGATAGAAAGACGGCTTTTCGCTTCATGTCGCCATTTTTAACCTTCCACCATGCTGAGGAAGATGTCCTCCAGCCTTTGACCGCGCTGCTCGTGCTCACGGCGGAGTTCTTCGAGCGTGCCGAGGGCGATGAGCTTGCCGTGGTGGATGATGCCGATGCGGTCGGCGAGTTCTTCGGCAATATTCAGCAGATGAGTGCTCATAAGCACGGTGGTGCCGCGCTGGCTGCGCTCTTTGATCTCGCGCTTCACGGTGCGGGCGTGGATGGGGTCCAGGCCGACCATCGGCTCGTCGATGACGAAGACCTTCGGATCATGCAGCAACGCGCTTGCAATGGCGAGGCGCTGACGCGTGCCGTGGCTGAGATTCTCGATGCGCTGCTGCGTGTGCTCATGCAGGGCGAACTTGGTAAAGAGCGCGTTCGTCTGCGCGGCGGCGTGATCGCGATCCATCTCAAACAAATCGGCGATGAACTCCATGAACTCGACGGGCATGAGCTTTTCATAAAACACGGCCACGTCCGGCACATAACCGAGCAGCGCCTTCGCCAGCAGCGGCTCCTGCTGGATGTCGTGGCCACACAGGCGAACGCGGCCCGCATCGGGCTTCATCAGGCCGGTGAGCAGCTTCATCGCGGTGGTTTTGCCCGCGCCGTTCGGACCGAGGAAGGCGAACAGCTCACCGGGGCGGATGGTGAGGTTCAGACCGTCGAGCGCCCGGAGGTCGCCGTAGTTCATGGTGAGGTTTTCGATCTCGATCATGCGTGAAACAGGTTCAAATCAGTGCGCGCCCTCCTGCAGGCCGTGGATGGTCGGCTCAAGCAAGGCGTAGCCGTCAGGAAGGTCGATGCGGGCCAGCTCCCCGGCCTCAGTGAAGATCATTTGGATTTCATGCGGGCCGAACAACGGCAGCGTGAGCACAAAGCACTTCCGCTCACGCCCGGCGAGCTGCATCAGGCCCTCACGCGCCTGCAACTGCGTGACCTCGGGCGCCGCGCCCGCCTGGGGCATGCCGCCGCCGAGCATGGAAAGCATGGCCAATGCGCCGTCCTTACCCGAGCCGAGGAGCATCTTCACATCCTGCGAGTTCATGATCACACGGTCCCCGTGCTTCACGAGCACCTCAGGCGTGGCATGCTCCTCGCTCCAGACCATTTTCAAACTGGCATCGCGGGCGGGAAACTGCGCCTCCAGCTTCAAGTACTGCCAGCGCTCGGCATCGGCGAGAATGCAGGCCACGCTCCAGCTCGCCTCGATGCGGCGGGCGTTTTCATCCGGCTGATCCACTACTCCACGCGCCAGCAGATCATAGACGGTCTGATGGTTCGGCTTGATGCGGCGGCTGATCTGAAAGCTGGCGTGACCGATCCGCTCACCATGATGATGCAGATGCAGCGTGCTGCCGAAGACATCCGACTGCCGCAGAAACAGGTCGATCACCATGCGCGGCGGCACGGCGGCGAAACGAGAGGCCTCCGGGAAATAAACATCACGCACCAGCAGGCCGGACATCACCGCCCAGAAAAGCACCGCCAGAATTGCCGCCACACGCCAGATCATTGGAGGATTTGTGTCAGGAAACACCTGTCGTGGCAAGCACAGCGGCATTTCGGCGCAAAACTTTCTCGCCAGTACGCCTTCACTTTGCCACGATGCCCTAATGCGCCTGCTTTTTGCCCTCTTTTTCGCCACGTTCACCGTTTCCGCCGCTGAACCACGTCTGCCGAATGTCGTCATCATTCTCGCCGATGACCTCGGTTATGCCGACCTCGGCTGCTTTGGTGCTGAAAAGATCAGGACGCCGAACATCGACCGCATGGCTGCGGAGGGGATGAAGTTCACCAGCTTTTATGTGGCACAGGCGGTGTGCAGTGCCTCACGCGCAGCGCTCATGACCGGCTGCTACGCGAACCGTGTCGGCATGCAGGGCGCTTTGAACCACACGAGCAAGGAAGGCATCCATCCTGACGAACTGCTTCTGCCGGAGATGTGCAAGACCGTCGGTTATGCCACCGGCGCATTCGGCAAATGGCATCTGGGCACCTACCCGATGTTCAATCCGCTGCGGCATGGTTTTGATGAATTCCTGGGCATCCCGTATTCGAACGACAACACGAAGTATCACCCCTCGCTGGCAAAGGAAATGCCTCCCCTGCCCTTTTACGACGGTTTGAAGGTAATCGAGACCGATCCTGATCAGAGCCAGTTCACGCGGCGCTTCACCGAGCGGGCGTCGAGCTTCATCGAGCGCAACAAAGGCCGCCCGTTCTTCCTCTACCTGCCGCACGTCATGCCGCATGTACCGATCTTTGCCTCCGCCGCGTTTCGCGGAAAATCCGCCGCAGGGCTCTATGGCGATGTCGTGGAGGAGCTTGACTGGTCCGTGGGCCAGATTCTCGACGCGATCAAACGCTGCGGCATCGAGCGCGACACGCTGGTGGTCTTCTTCTCCGACAACGGCCCCTTCCTCAGCTACGGCAATCACGCGGGGAGCGCCAAGCCGCTGCGCGAGGGCAAACTGACGACCTTTGAAGGCGGCGTGCGTGTGCCCTTCATCGCCCGCTGGCCGGGACGTGTGCCTGCGGGTCAGGTTTGCGACGAACCGGTGATGGAAATCGACCTGCTGCCAACCGTGGCCGGTTTGACGGGTGCGAAGCTGCCGGAGCGCAAGCTCGACGGGCGCAATATGATCGATCTGCTCGAAGGGCGGCCAAACGCGAATTCGCCGCATGAGGCGCTGTATTTTTACGGCGGCAGCGAGTTGCAGGCGATCCGCAGCGGCGAGTGGAAGCTGCATTTTCCGCATCCTTACATCACCGTGGATGGCGAGCCGGGCCGCGATGGCAAACCGGCGAAGTTTGGCCTGATGAAGCCGAAAGCGATCACACAGAGCGGCATCGAGGGCATCGCGTCACGACATGGGTATCGCGTGGAGAAGACCGGGCTGGCGCTCTACAACTTGAAGGATGATCCAGGTGAAACGCGCGATGTGGCGAAGGAGCAGCCGGAGGTCGTGGCGCGCTTGCAAAAGCTGGCCGAGCCGATGCGGAAAGAGCTGGGGGATGCCTTGATGAAGGTCAAAGGCACCGAGAACCGGCCGCTGGGGATGTCGCCCTAGGAGAGGGATCATCCTGATCCCTCATCAAGCGGGGGATCAGGATGATCCC
>CAXNGR010000067.1:0-9879 GCA_964201265.1 Verrucomicrobiaceae bacterium | reverse complement strand
AAGGAACCCTCAGTCGCGCTTGAAGAGGCGTCCGATGGACTGACCGGCACGCTGAAGCATGTTCGGCTCCTCCTTGGACAATGTTTTTCTACGCGAAGGGGAGCTGACCGCAGGCACATGCCGCCATTCAGGATCATCCGCCGCAGAGTCAAGCCCCATGGCCGTGAGTGTGGCCCCGTCCAGCAGGCCGTTCGGCACAAGGCCATTTTTGGCTTGGAAGAGCACGATGGCGTTGTGGGTGCCCTTCCCTTCCTTGCCATCCTGGGTGGAATTGTAGAGGTCTTTTTCCTTCAAAACTCCCTGCGCCTCGTATAACAGACGTCGGCGACCACTCTCAGAGAAAGCAGCCTGCGGCGGGGTAGGAAAGATCATCGCAAAGGGCCAGTGCCCGTTCGGAGGATCAGACACGGGCGGCTGAATCATCGCGGACAGCGGCAGCGCGGGTGAACCCGTCCCCGCCGGAGGAGCGGCAGAGGCCGGTATCGCGGCAACTGGCGGCTGGCCTGCTGCCGGGGCAGCAGCAACGGCCACGGACATCTGAGGCGTCGTCGCGGGTGAATCAGCAGCAGGGGATGGCGCGACGGGATTCGGCGGCGGCATGGACATCGCAAGCGGTAGGACTGCGGCAGGCGTGACTGCTTCAACCATCGGAGGTACAACTGCCGCATTGGGGGGAGGGGACATGGGCGGTGCCGCAGATGCTTCGGCCACAGGATGGGAGGCACCAGCGGGAGCTGACGCGGGCGGTGTGGCGGGGGCTGTTTCAGTAGGCGTTCCACCAGAAGGAGGCGCAACGACTGACGCTGGCGGAACTGCGGGCAGGACGGCAGGCGGAGTCGCTCTGAAATAGAAGGCCGCGCCTGCGGCGATCACGGCCACTGCAGCAGCGGCATACACGGGAAGATGACTTTTGGCGAGCACCGGAGGCTTTGCCACCGGAGGCGCGGCAGGCGCAAAGTAGGTTTTCGTGGTGCCGCTGGTGCCACCGGCGAGTCCGAGGAGTTCCAGCAGTTTTCCGGCGCTGGGGGGGCGCAGGCTGGGGTCTTTTTGCAAACAAGCAGCGATGACGGACTCCCATTCCTTGGGAATCGAGTCGCTGGCCTTGATCTCCAGTTCATCACGGCGCTCGATGATCGTCGGGGGGATTTTGGAGGTGAGCTGGGAGGAAATGTCACCCCGGTAGAAGGGCGGCTTGCCGGAAAGCAGCTCGTAAATGGTGGCTCCGAGGGAATACACGTCATCCGTGGGCGCAGGGCGGTCCCCCATGGCCTGCTGAGGGCTCATGTAGGGCAGCGAGCCGCTGATGCCGAGCTGGGAGATGGAGACACGGCTCATTGTGTCGGAAATGCTGCGAGCGATGCCAAAGTCGGCGATCTTGGCAATGCCATCCGCCTTCAGTGCCATGATGTTCGAGGGCTTGAGGTCGCGGTGGACGAGTTTGCGCTGAAAGTGCGCGTAATCCAGCGCCTCGCAGACGCCAGGCAGCCAACTCGCGATCTGCTCGGCAGTGAAGACCCCGTGCTCGGTGGTGGCCCGTAGGTCCGAGAGCGTGCGCCCGTCGATGTATTCCATGGCGATCGCAGCACTGTCCTCGTCATCGACGAAATCGTAGATGCGTACGATGTGCGGATGGGAAAGATCGAGCCCGCGGCGCGTCTCTGTTTTGAGTTCCTTCAAGGCGGAGGCGTCTTGGCCGATGAGGCTGGGCAAGAACTTCAGCGCGACGGGGCGCTCCAGCTTCAGATCATCCGCCAGCCAAACCACCCCCATGCCGCCGCGACCAAGCACACGGGTGAGCTTGTAGCGGTTGAAATAAACGGCTCCAGCAACGGGTATTTTGACTTTGATGGTCTGGTCAAAGTCATCTGCAGTAGGGAGGGAAGGCGTGGTGTCCATGGAGACGGCGAAGGGGGAATCAGGAGGGCAGCAGTTTACCGGCCAGGAGGGGCGGTGTCACTTTCGTTTTGCAAAGAAGCGCGGGGCATGCTGGGAGACGCTATGGATGGGAAGTCTTGAGCGAACCCGCCGGAAGAGCGGGGCTGCTGGGCTTGGCCGACTGCCAGCCGCCGCTGGCACGGAGGCTATTGTCCTTTTTCACCTCAGATTTTTCACCTGCAGGTCCATCTTCGCCGAGCGCCTTGCCTTGACGAAGGGTGTTTAGCTCCGGCAGGCTGGTGCTACGCTTGAGCGCATCTCCCACCGTATTTCTTTTGGGTGCCTGTGTGTGGGTGTTGGTGCTGCTGCTAGACTCAACCCCATGCGTGGGAAGCTCCGTCGTGGAAGAAAGACTTTCCGGCTCCACGGTGAGGCTGTCATCATCCACCTGCTCGTGTGCTTCCGGCCCGCTCTGAAGGCTGGCTTGATCAGCCACGCTGATTTCGCCGGTTTTGGATGGAATGTTCGTCTTCGCTACCTTGGAATTATCCACATCCACCGGCGGCGGCAGATTTTGCAGTGGCACACGCGCGCCGATTGGTGGCGGCGCGACATTCTGCACTGCCACCGGCGGCGGCAGATTTTGCAGCGGCACACGTGCGCCGATTGGTGGCGGCGCGACATTCTGCACTGCCACCGGCGGCGGCAGATTTTGCAACGGCACACGCGCGCCGATTGGTGGCGGCGCCGCGTTGTTTTTCGGCTCAAATACCGGCCGGTTGTCCTCAAACACAGGCTTTTCCCTGTGGGCCCGCTGGTAAAGTTGATCCTGGATATCGGCGGGGGCACCTTGCAGCACTTTGTCGAGCTGGGCATTCTTTTCCTTCAGCATGAGGGTAACGTTTTCATCCTTGGCCTTGAAAAACTCCTTGGTGCCCTTGACCCCGCCGTGGGCCAGCGCCTTCAAGCGATCACCCGCGCGGGGGTGCTCCAGCTTGTCGAGACGATCCTGATAGCCCTGCTGCTTGGCCTCAAGAGCAGCGATCTCCTGCTGGAGCTGGTTGACCTGCTGCGTGACGACCACGCCGGAACGCGGGGCTTTCTGCGCGGTCTCAGCTGGGCGCACGCAGAATTCCTCCGGCTTCAGGGCGATGCCAAGCTCGTATTTTTTCGTCTGCGCGGCCACCGCTCCGAGATAGGAGGTCTTGACGCAGGTATCGAGCTGTCCGAGGTGCTCACGAGAGGCGTCGGTGAGATCAACGCCAGGAGCAATAATATCTCCTTGGTCATTCTTCTTTGTGGTGGCCGCTTTGAACGCCTTGTCCTGCTCGTCGATCGCCTCCAGATAGGTCTGCTTGTTAAACTCAGCCACCACCTTGATTTGGGAGTCAGGCTTGACGAGTTCCTGCTGCAGGCCGCTCAGACGGTCGCAGATGGAGTCAATGGCCTTGGAACCGAGCGGCGAGACCCCCTCTGGGCATTTCATTCCCTCCAAAGTCGCTCGCAACTGGGCAGGATCCAGAGCCAGGATTTTCTGCGCGGTTTCCACATGCATCTGACGAGGCATGCCCGTGACGGCCTTGCCGGTGAACTCACCTTCATTAGCAAACATTTCCTCGCGCGAGATTTCTGGGAAGGCCAGATCGTTGTCGATGCCCGTGACTTTCTTGGTCTGCGGATCGACAAAGATATTGCCGCAATGCCGGTCGATCTGTCCGGTGAGATAGTCCACCGCCTCTAGGTCAGCCAATCCGCGCTGGATCTGCGGGTCTGTGATGTCCACCTCCAGCAGGGCGTCTTTTTTGATGCCATCCGTGTCACGAAACTTACCGGTGATGCCCGCGCCATCCACCTGGATGCTCACGCCAACGGCCTTGCCTTCCGCATCAACTCCAAACTTTTCCTCGGACACGCTGTTGGTGCCGAGCAACTGGTCCACCTGATACGAGGCTACGCTACGGGCCAGCAGGCCGCGATCTGGCTCGATGAAAACGGTGTTCTCATCGACCACCTCCCCCTCTGGCAAAGGGTCACCTACGACCATGGCGCCCTTAGGAAACAAATTGGACGAGGTGTTGGCGATGTTTGTCATGCCTTTGAAGGACTCCTTGAGCAATTCCACTTTCTCGGTGATTCCATCGCGCAGATTGTCCAGGGAGCCGATGACCTGCGCCGGATCGTTGGCGAAGTCATCCACTGCCGCGCGCTGTTCTTCTGGCAGCGCTTTTTTCAAGGCGATGACGGCTGCGGCCAGCTTGGACTGCACCAGCTCAGGAGAGACGCTGTCATCATTCCTGGCTAGCGCCTCGACCGCGTTGTTCAGCCCATTGCGGGCAAGCTTCAACGGCTCGTCTTTGCCCAGCGTTCGGATGACGTTCCTGTTGAGTTTGTTGAATTTGTCATTGTCGAACTTGTACTTCGCATAGCCCACGGTCTCGCCGGTCTCGCCCAGCGCACCATTTTTATTGGCGGTGAGCATGAAGGTCTCATTGGCCTGAACTCCGGCGATCGCGTTGGGATTGGCCTCCATGTCGAATTGAGAAGCCTGAAGGGGTGCTTGCTGTTTGGGGGCGGGCATGGGTGATGAATGGGTCCACTCAAAATAGCCGTCGTGTTTCAAACTGTGACGCATGCCGACAAAAAGCGTCACAAATGGCCGCCGCCGGGAAGGTTCATTGGCAGCGCCATCTCCCCGCATATTCTCCTTCCTCAAATTCCTCACCGCCGTCGGCATCGCCACCTTTGGCATCTGGTATGTCTTTCAATATGACAGCATCAACGAGGTCACGGGCGGCGTGGCCTTCGTGAGTGTGTGCAGGGAGTGTTTTCTACTGCTGAAATGGCAGCCAACGTTTGGTTCCGAGCAACAGCTCCAATTGACAGGAGGCCACTGCGAGCGCGACCTCTCGTGAAGAAGGTATTGCCGGCCAGAAGTCATTCGATGGCATTTGGATTTGCAGCCATGACAAAAAGCGGCTGCTTCGAGCATGCGTGAGGACTCAGGAAAGAGCACAATACGCAGAAGACTCAGGTGTTAACTGCCACCTTGGTTCTGACTTTGACACGAGTCCCGGTTGGTCTCGCAGATGCTGACGTGGCAGGGCGGGAAAGCTTCGAAACAGATGCTCCGCCAAGTTCGCATCAAATCACAGTGTCACCTTGACCCCATCCTGCGCCACGCTTGGAGCGGTGCGTTTCCAAGTGTTGCGGAGGGCATTGCTGCCAGGGCCGTCGGTGTCTTTCTTGGCTGCCCCTGTTTTGAGGCGCTCATCGCGCTCCTGACGCTCCTCCTGGTTTTGCTGGGTTCCCGAATTGACTTGGTTTTTCTTCGGGTCCTGCGACAGGGCGCTTTTGCGAGGCTCACGATTGAGCATGTCCCGGGTCCGCACCTTGTTTTCTGCAAGCGCCTTGTCTTCGATGCCCGTGCGCTGCTGCTCCAAGGCTTGCCGCGGAAACAGGTTTTGCAGGCGCAACTGGGCCTCCTGCTGCCGGAGCGCCTGTATGTCCTGGCCTAATTTGACGGCGGTGGGGTCGTTGGCGAGCGCGCTGTCCGCGGCCTGGCTGAGGAGCTGGTCGATCTCCTGACCGGCGAGAGCTTTGCCCTGCTCCGCCTTTTGGATTTCGTTCTGGTAGTGCTCACGGGCCTGCCGCAGGCCGCCATGCTGGGCCACGGCTTTGATGCGGTCCCCCACACCGGGGGATTCGAGCTTTTGGAGCTGTTTTTCACAATGATCGAGACGCGTGGCGGCGGCGTCCTGCTTGACCACCGCACGGTCCAGTTCCTCGCGCGTGCGAAGCTGCTCAAAGAGCTTGGCCTGCGTCTCCTGGTCGGGAGCCTGGCGTATGGCCTGCTTCGTGTCGTCGTTGGCGATGAGATCCGGGTTTTCAGCGAGTTCTTCGACTTTGGCATTTTTCAGATCGGCGTGCTGCTGTTCGAGGCTCGCCAAGTCTGACTGCAATTTTGTTTCGGCCGCGTCGAGCGCGGCGATTTGCGCATCGACCGAATTGAGGTCTTTCGCCACCTTGTCATGCGCAAGCTCGACGGATTCGCCCTGGGCACGGTCTGGCTTGATGGTGGCGGCCTGCGCCTTCGTTTGATCATGGAAGTCCTGGAGGAGCTTGGCCTGCTGAGCCTTCAAATCCGCGACAGCGGCCTGATTTTGCTGCTGGATGGGCGCGGCCCCTTCGCCCAAATGAACGGTCACGGCTTCTTTTGCCACGGCCACCATGGTCCTGGCCTTGTCCGCCTCGTTGCCGATATTCTGACAGGCCTGTTCAAGACTGCCATGTTTTTGCACGGCCTGCTCCATCTGTGCGGCGGCCGCCAAAACCTCCGGGGAGGGATCAAGTAGGTCTTTCGCCGGAATGGGCGTGTTGAGCACTTCGAGCTGCGCCTCGCATTCACTGAGCGTGGTCTCGGCCGCCTGAAGCTTAACCTGGGCCTGCTGGAGGTTTTGCCGGGTCTGCGGGTCGGCAATGAGGCCGGGATCCTCCGCGATTTGCTGCTGAATGCTGGCGGGGCTGATGGCTTCAAGCGCCCGGATGTCCTGCTGGAGGGCGTTGACCTGGTCAATCATGGGCTGCATCTCCGCAGCGACGCGGTCCATCTCCTGAGGGGTGATGCCACGATCATTGGCGCCTTTGACCCTTTGCTTGCTGCCATCTTCCTTGAGGCGGTCCGGCCCGTCGTAGTTGTAGGCGCCACCGTAACCCTGACGGATGAGGCTTTTCAACGTGGAAGCGTCGATGCCGTGGTCAGGCACCCTGCCGATCACCGTCTTGGCCGCATCGGCAGAGGCGATTTTGAGTTCGTAAGCCTGGCGCGGGTTGCCGTCACCGGCCTTGGTGCCTGAATCGAACGTCACCTTGCCGGAGGAGTTTTCGGGTTTGTGGGCCAGATCGGCGGCTGTCGCTTTTTCAGCCGCGTTGATGGCATCCAGGCGGTTTTTCCGGTCATCCACTCTCATGCTGGACTTGAGCGTGTCCACGCGGGTTTCCCAGTTGTCGAGATCCTCATAGAGCTCGGCGAGCGCCTCTTTTTGCTGGTTGAGCCGCGGGTCATCCGGCTGGATGCCCGGCGTCTGTTGCAGCGTCTCCAACGCCTTTTCAGCGGCTTCGATCCGCTGGTTCAGGGGCTTGATCTCCCTGGTTTCAATGAGCCTCGCCTCAATGGCCGCCTTGTCGGCCTTGTGCTGCCTGGCCTTGTCTGGTTCAATACCTGTTTGAACGTCGCCGGCGATTGATTTGTAATCTGGCACATCATTGGCAGGGAAATCAGCTGCGGTGGTGTGCTCTTTGATGGCCGAGTCAATGTCCTTCTCACTCAGTCTGATGTAGCTGCGATCCACCTCCACCGAATCCACGGCCACGCTTTGGGCGACGGCTTTTTTGTCCACGGGAATGTCTTGCGCCGCAGCCGTCACCAGCTTGTCCATGGCCTGGAGATTGCTCTGTTTCTCCGTCTGCGCCTGATCAAGGGCCGCCAACTGGTTGTCCACCCCGTTAAGCTGCTTTTGCAACGATTGATCGACGGGCTTGAGGTTGTCCTGCAACCGCTCCAAAGGGCCAAGAGCGTCCACCTGCTGGATCAACGCCGCTTGCCGGGTCTGAAGATCTTTACGGCCTTCCAGCATGAGGTCGATCGCCTCGTTCCGAGTGGCCAGGACGCTGATCCGGTCGAGCTGGGTGTAGTCAAAGGCCGGGTCTTGACCCAGCGTGCTGAGCTGTTCGTGGGCCTTGTTCAGCCTGACCGTGGCCTCCAAGATTTTTTCCCGCAGCGCCAACGTGCGGTCATTGATGGGAATGTTGCCTCCCTGATAGTTGGGCCCGTCGCTTATGAAAGCCTGCACCTCCCAATTGGCCGCCTGGCCGCGGGCATCACGCAGCTCGGCGGGAAGGTGTGACTTGAGCTGCTGGGTGAGTCCCTGCCCCTGCCCGGTGACATACTGCGGCATGGCGGCGGCGTAGCCGCTGGCGGCATCAATGTTCTGATACTGCTTCACCACGATGCGATTCATGGCAGCCTCACGGCCGGCCTGAATTTGCGCCATGGTTTCCGAAAGCGGGGCGGGAGCGACCACCGGCGTGGGGTCAGCGATGTCGGAGATGCTTGCCGCAGGCTTTTCCAATGCTTCCTCCGCAGCTTTCAGGGCGGCGATCGCGGTGGTGGCATTGGCCTTCAAATCCTTGCGCATGTCCACGGTGACCGCGGCATCCACCGCGGTTTCGAGCTGCCGCTCCAGGCTGGCGAGTGTCTGGAGGGCGTCGATTTTCTTGTCGGAGTAAAATTCTTTGCGCCCGGCGGCACCGCCGCTGGCCAGGCTGCGGAGCATGGCGCCGGGCTTTTCCGCCTCAAGCCGGGCGGTCTCGCGGTCATAGTGGCCGATTTTCTCTTTGGCCTCGGCGATTTGCTGCTGCAAACCGGTGACCAGTTTTTGCTGAACCGGATCGGCAATGGCGGCGGGATTGGTCTTGAGCATGAATTTCGCCACCTCCACCTGCTTGGCGTATTCAGCATGTTCCGCGTTGCGCAGAGCCTTGCCTACGTCCTTGGCGCCGATGATGCCATGATCAGGGGAGTTGACCGCGACCTTTTGGGCGGTGGCAAGCTGCTCACACTTCACTGTGCCGACGTAGGAGCTGCAGGAAACGCTCCATTTACCATTGTAGTCCTGCGCCGCCATGGCCTCTTGGAATGTGGCGGCGTCAAACTTGTCCACGACTTTGAACCCGGTGGCGACTGAGCCAGGGTCCTTGATGGCCTGCTGAAGCTGCTCCAGACGGACCACCGCGTAGCCGATCTGGTATTCATCAAGCTGGCCCTGCCCGTTCGGGTCCTGGATGCCTTCCAGTGTCTCGCGCAAAGCCTCCGGCGTGATGGCCATGATGCGGCGGGCGGTCTCCTCGTGCATCATGTGCGGCAGGTGCGCGGGAGCTTTGTCCCCTAGCTGCTTGTTGCGGTCAAACATCTTCTCCCTCTCCAAATCAGGGAAGCTCAGGTCATTGTCGATGCCGGTCACCTTGCCTGACTGCGGATCGATGAAAATATTGCCCGCATGACGGTCGATCTGGCCGGTGAGATAATCCATGGCCTCTAGATCATGCAGGCCGCGCTGGATGCGCGGGTCGGAGTAGTCCACATCCAAAAAGCAGGTCCGTGTTTTGTCCTCCCCAGGAAACTTCACCTCGCTGCGCACTCCAGCGCCGTCTGCCTGCACGCTCAGGCCGATGACCTTGCCATTCTCATCCATGCCGAATTTCTCCTCGGCGACCACTTGCAACCCCACGAGACGGTCCACCGCCGTGGAAGCGACAGACCGGCTGATGAGACCACGGTCATCCGGGTGGCCGACTCTGAATTTGCTTTCGTCCTCAAACAAGTCTGAGGAGGCTTCCACCACCTTGCGCAGACTGCTTTGTGCTTTCTTCATCTGCTCCTTCAGGTCTTCGATCACCGGAGCCAGATCCGTGCTGGCAGCGCCGCTGGCGAGCGCTTCGGCGGCGGCTTTTTCATGCACCGCCAGCTCTTGTTCGAGTGTGGAGACTTTGTCATAGGCGGTGCTGAGCTGATGCTTGCCGAAAGCCAGCGTTTCCCCCTTGGTTCCCACGGTGTGACCATCTTTTGCTTTCACTTTGAAGGTCTCGTTCGCCTGGGCGATGCTCATCTGATCGTTCACGCTGGTGGTGAACGTCGAGTGCGAAGGAATGGCGGGAGTGTCGTGTTCGGTGAGGAGCATAATCAGCGGCGGCGTTAAGGTTTGCCGGGTTAGGTAGCCGGGCGGGGCCGGCTTGTGACGGCAAATGCGTTGTCACAAAGCGCGGATGAATGGCTAAATCACCGGACAGCATGTTCTCCTTCCTCAAATTCCTCACCGCCGTCGGACTCGCCACCTTTGGCATCTGGTATGTGTTTCAATACAACAGCATCAACGAGGTCACTGGAGGTGTGGCCTTTGTGTGTGTGCTGGGGGCTTTTGTGCTGCTGAAGTGGCAGCCGGATTTCTC
>CAXNGR010000066.1:0-9892 GCA_964201265.1 Verrucomicrobiaceae bacterium | reverse complement strand
GCCGGTCGGATCGACAACCTGCGGCTGGCCGTCGATGAAGCGAAGCCGGAAGGCACCATGGGCATCTCCCACACCCGCTGGGCCACGCACGGGCCGGCCACGGATGAGAACGCGCATCCGCACGCCGACCAGGGCGGCAAACTGGTGCTCGTCCACAACGGGGTGATCGAAAATTATCAGACTCTGCGGGATCAACTCACCGCCAAGGGCCACACGTTTCATTCGCAGACGGACACGGAGGTGCTTTCCCACCTCGTCGGCACCTACTTTGACGAATCTACCGAGAAGGACGGCACGCAGCGGCTCGTGAACGCGCTCAAGGCCGCGCTGGCCCGCGTGAAGGGCACCTACGGCGTCGCGGTGATGCATGCGGACCTGCCCGGCGTCATCGTCGGTGCGCGGCTTGGCAGCCCGCTCATCATCGGCCTCGGCAAACATGAGCATTTCCTGGCCAGCGACGTGGCGGCGGTGGTCAATCACACTCGGGATGTCGTGTATCTTAACGATTACGACATCGTCACCATCACGCGTGATGGCTATGACGTGCAGTCGCACCAAGGCGTGCCTGCCGAGGTGAAGGTGAGCCGCGTGGAATTCAGCGCCGATGACGCGGAGAAGGGCGACTTCCCGCATTTCATGCTCAAGGAGATCTACGAGCAGCCGAACTCGCTCCGCAACGCGATGCGCGGTCGTCTTTCCCGCGATGAATGCACCGCCGTGCTCGGCGGCCTGAACATGAGTCCGAAGGAGTTGGTGCAAATCGACCGCATCATCCTCGCCGGCTGCGGCACGGCTTATCACGCGGCCATGGTGGGCGAGTATTTGATCGAATCCCTCGCCCGTGTGCCGACGGAGGTCGAGATCGCCAGTGAGTTTCGCTACCGCAACGTGCCGACCAATCGCAACACGCTGCAATTCGTCATGAGCCAGAGCGGCGAGACCATCGACACCCTGGCCGCCATGCGTGAGGGCCAGCGCAAGGGCATCCGCTGCCTCGGCATCGTGAACACCGTCGGCAGCACCATCGCACGTGAGAGCGACGGCGGCGTGTACATTCACGCAGGGCCGGAAATCGGTGTGGCAGCCACGAAGACCTTCACCTCGCAGGTCACCATCCTCACGCTGCTCAGTTTGCTGTTAGGCCGCATTCATCACCTTTCCAGCGTGGACGGCCTGGAAATGATCGACCAACTCGAAGCTATGCCAGACAAAATCGTCACGATTTTGAAGCAAGCAGACAAGATCAAAGCCATCGCCGAGAAGCATGCGCATGCCGAGGGCATGCTGTTCATGGGACGCCAGATGAACTACCCTGTGGCGCTCGAAGGAGCGCTGAAGATGAAGGAGATCAGCTACATCTACGCCAGCGGCCATCCGAGCGCAGAGCTGAAGCATGGCGTCATCGCTTTGGTGAAGCCAGACATGCCGAGCGTGTTCATCGCTCCTGACGATGCCGTCTTCGACAAGAACATCAGCAACATTGAGGAAGTGCTCGCCCGCAAAGGTCCCGTCATCGCCGTGACGACTGAGGGGCGCACCGAGTTGGAGCGTCTCACCCAGGATGTGATCTACGTCCCGGACTGCCCTTCCTACCTGACACCGATCCTCAACGTGGTGCCGTTGCAGCTCCTTTCCTACTACACTGCCGTCGCGCGTGGCTGTGATGTCGATAAACCAAGAAACTTGGCGAAAAGCGTCACTGTGGAGTAATGGTGGGCTGTCAACCAGCCCCCTCCTACGTTTCTCGAAATGCCTGCCATTCCCTTCCGCTTGAGCCGCGCTCTCTGCCTCGCCGCGCTCAGCACCTGCCTTGTTCCTGCCACTGCGTTGGACAATACGGAGCCGAAGGCCGCCGTCGTTGCCACCGCAGAGCCTTCACCAGCGGATTTCCTCGACTCGATCGCGCAAAAAACCAAGGCCCGCTGGCGCCTGCTGTTTCGCCCGCCGCCGCCCACCCCACCCACCGACCGCAGTCGCACAGCGCTCATTCTCGGCACCCTTTTGGGAGACAGTTTTCTCGTGCTTCAAGCCGGTGACGCACAGCAGTTCCGCAACAACAACCAAGACGTGCTCACCTACTGCCGCACGCTCGGCCTCGGTGAAAAACTTCTGCCCCGACTCATGACGCAGGGCAACCTCGCGGAGCAAAACGCGTGGAAGGATCTGCGCCAGGAGATTGTGGACGGCCACCAGCAGGCGCTCAAACTGCTGCGCGACCAGATGGACGATGATCTGGCGCTGCTCATCGACATCGGCCTTGGGCTGCGTTTGTTTGAGATCGCCACCGCTCTCATCGTCGCCGCACCTGAGGCGGATGTCAGCCTGCTTTGCGTCAGCTCCCCTTCCCTGCTGCGAGACTTGCAGGACGACTTCGGCCACCTCACCACTCCCAAACGCGAGGAAGCCCTCATGCTGCGCGTCAGCACACTCATCAATGAAGTCGCCGGGCTGTGGCAGGACGCGGAGAAAACCCCGCTCACCCAGGCCCAGGCCGCCGAGACGAATGACAAGCTCAAAGGGCTGATGCAGGAGATGCAGGGCAGGTAACCACCGCATCAACGCGGGCGTGGCAAGAATGGGCAAACACGTCCAGCATGCGCGTCATGACACACCGCATCCTCATCATCGGCCAGGGCCTCGCCGGCACGGCGCTGGCGTGGCGTTTGTGGGAGCGTGGGGTTCCGTTTTTGATCGTGGATCGTGATGAAGCCGTTACTTGCTCCAAAGTAGCCGCCGGATTGATCACACCCATCACCGGCATGCGCCTCACCGTGAGCTGGCGCTACGACATCTTTTATCGCGAGGCCCTGCGCTTCTACCGCGCCTGTGGCAAGCGGCTCAAACAGCGCTTTTTTTTCCCTCGCGGTTACGTCCGCCTGCTCAAAAACGAGCAAGAGATCGCCAAATGGCACAAACGCCGCCGCGATCCCGACATGCAGCCTTTTCTGTATCGCCAGACGCCAGAACTGAACTCCGACGTGCTTCACCAGCCCGAAAACGGCTTCCAGCAGCGTCACGCCGCCTGGCTCGACACCAACACCTACCTTGAATCCAGTCGCCGCTTTTTTGAAACGCTCGATTCATACACCACCGCCGATGTAAAACCCGCCGAGGTGCATGACGATGCCGAGGGCGTCGAATGGAGCGGGCAGCGCTTCTCCCGCGTCATCTGGGCGCAGGGCTGGAGCGCGGGGCAGCATCCGCTCTTTCACTGGGTGCCGTTTCAGTCCGCTCTTGGCACCATTCTGACCGTTCAGGCCGATCTCCAGGGCGAAAAACGCATCCTCAACCGAGGCTGCTGGTTGCTTCCGCATTTAGACGGCACCATTCGAGTCGGCTCGACTTACGAATGGCAGTTTGCCGCGCCCAACATGTCCTCTCCCGTCGCATTGGGCGAGCTTGATGCGAAAATGCGCGCATTGCTCGCTGTGCCAATCAGGCTTCTGGCCACGCAAACTGCCGTGCGCCCCATCATTAAAAACCGCCAAGCTCTCATGGGCACGCATCCCAGCCATCCCCGCGTCGCTTTCTTCAATGGCCTCGGCTCCAAAGGCTCCCTTCGCTCCCCCTGGCTGGCGCGTCATCTCATCGACCATCTGCTGGATGGCTCACCGCTTGATGAGGCACTGGATTTGCTGCAGAACGAAGTCTGAAACTTCACGCTGAACCATGCATGAAAACGAATGATTCGCTGAAGCTTGCCTCACCAGTCATCTGGCTGGCATTGCTGCTGCCAGTGCTCGGCTTCGCGGAGGAACAAATGCTTTTGGAAAAGCCGACGCGGGTCATCACCTCGACAAGCGCGGCGATTTTTCCGAAGTCATGGCTCAAGCCACCGGTGCTGGCTTCGGGCGAAGTGCTGCCGGTGGCGGAGCATGAGCGTGTGCGGAGGATTCTGACGCGGGCGCTGGGGAAGTATCCGCCCCAGGTGCTGCGGGCCAATCTGAAGGCAGTGTATGTGCTGGCGGAGCTGCGCTACAGCGGGGTGATCACGAGTGGCACGAACTCACTGACGAGTGTGTATCTCAAGATCGGCCATCCGAAGGCAGGCTTCACCGATGCGCACATTGAGGGCGTGTTTCATGCGGAGTTCTCCAGCATCTTGATCCGCCAGCACGCGGCTTTTTTGGACAAAGAGGCCTGGCAGGCGGTCAATCCACCGTATTTCCGCTACCTGGGCAATGGCGTGGATGCGGTGAAACAACGCCTAGCTGGCCTCACCTTGAGCGAGAGCCTGCATACGGAGGGTTTTCTCAAACAGTACTCGAAGTCCACACTGGAGAATGATCTCAACGGCATCGCCGCCATGCTCCTGACGGGTCAGGCAGAGCTGTGGGACATCGCCAAGCGCTTTCCGCGCATCCGACGGAAGCTGGAGCTGACGCTGGCCTTTTATCAGAAGCTCGATCCGGCCTTCGCGGAGGCGTTTTTTCGCTCCCTGGTGCGGCAATGATCAATCGGGAACAGGAAGGCTACGCGGCATCGCTCCAGCGGATATTCCGCCGCACGCCCATGGTGTGGAAGTGATCGTCGGCTTCCTGGATGTAGCCTTCTTGGTCGATGCACAGGCCCTCGGCCTTGAGCAGGCGGCGTTGTTTGCGGGACAAGGCCGCGTCCATGTTGGGGCTGAGCCGAGCATCCGCCGAGACGACGCGGTGCCAAGGCAGCGCAGCAGATTCCTCCGCCGTGAGCCGGGCGAGCACGCTGGCCACATGCCGGGCAGCGACGTTCATGTGAATGGCGATGCTGCCGTAGGTGGTGAATTTCCCCGGCGGAATGAGTGCGACGAGGCGTATGACCTCGGCGCGGATGCGGGCAAAGGCGATGGATTTTCCACGAGCGGCCATGATGCCGCGATGATGAGCGGCGGGGCGGGGTTGTCGATGCCAGGAAGCGTCGGCAGCCCGTGCGCTGCTTTCTTTTCAGAGGTAAGCCGGATGGCGTGGATAAAAACCCTCCCGTGATCGGCTGACGACGCGCCAGCGCGGCCCCTCGCCATCGCGTGAGCCGGAGGTGTCGAAGCGCATGCCGCAAACTTCCATGAAGACATGGTGGCCCGGCTTCACATAGATCGTCAGGTAGTTTCCTCGGCCTGGCAGCGCATAATGGGCAAACGCGGACGAATTCAGCGGGCGGTCCAGCAGCTTGACCCGATACAGGATGTGCGAAATGGAGCCGGAGCAGTCAAAACCGTTGTCATAGAGGTGCTGATGGCCGCCGCCCCATTTGTAAGGCTTGTCCACGAGCTGGTTGGCCGTCGAGACGATCTGGTGAATGACGGGCGGATGACTGACATGCGCGTAGGCATAAAGTCCGTTGAAGTGCAGTGGCATGATCTGCGGCGGGACGGAATAGTAATACCCCACGCCACCCAGAGCCGTGCCCAGCGCACCCCACATACCCAGCCGCAACCAACGGCGACGACTGCCCATCTGCCGCACACATTCGGCTTCGGGCGTGTCTGTCAGTGAATCGGGTATGGGGGTGTCTTCCTGATGCTCTTCCACGCGGGTACGCTATCGCCCGTTGGTTTTTTCGTGGCTGAATGAAGGTTTATTCTGGCCTTAAAACCGGTTCATGCGCACGGCGTGCTTGCGATGCACTCCGCGTCGATTGCTTAGTGAGCCATGGAAGTCTCGCTTGCGCACCAAGCAGCTCGCTTGCTATGTGAGAAGCCATGCTCTGAGGTGCCCGCATGGCTTCAACCGTTTCCCAAACACCGTCATGAACACACGACTACTCCTGGCTTTGATCTTCAGCACAAGTCTTCCGGTGTGCTGGCTTCGAGCTCAAACTCCGGGTGCCACCGTGGCAGGGACTGAAATGGCCCGTTGCCTGGAGATCATGCGTGATCCCACCCTGGAGAACGCGGTGTCGGCCGCCCGGCAGCTTCAGCAACTGGCCGGAACCCAACAGGGAGAGGCCAAGGCCGCCACGGAGAAGCTGGCGCTGCAGATTCGGAACTTGTTTTACGGTGAGATGGTCGTGAAAAGCGCAAAACAAGGCCGTGTGACAGCGGAGCAAAAGGCGCGTGACAAAGAACGCTCCGCCGCGCAATGGCTGAAGCCAAACACGTTCGGGAAAATAAACCAAGTGGGGCATGACAACGAAATGCGTGAGGCCGGGCAACTGCGTGAGAAGGCGCTGCTGCAACTGGCGACAGCGCGGAACAAGCTGGTGGAGATCGTTCAGGCCACGGACTCTGCCATTCATGATTATGATCAGGCCGGGCTGCCAGACGTGGGAGCCAGCCTGCACCGGGCGATGAAGTCGGTGGTGGCCCGTTCGCTGCAAAGCTCTGACATGGACCCAGGTGAGAACGGGCAGTTCAACAACCAGATGCTAGCAGGGTTGGCGCTGCTCGGTCTGGCGGCGTGGGCATCATCCGGTTCCGGCGGTGGTTTCAGCGCCCCGGTGGCTCAGCCAGCAGCAGGATTTGACTGGAACCAGCGCGCACGGCAGTTGGAGGATGAGGCTCGGCGGGAAGAAAGTGATCAGCGGGATAGGGAGGCCATTGCCAGACAGCAAAAGGCCTGGGCAGATGAAGCCGAGAGGGCTGCGGCCAGGCGCTCTGCGGAGGCTGAAGCAGCGGCTGCGCGACGTGCCGCGGGGAACTGAGAACGGCTTTTCGCTTTAGCGCTCAGTTCAGCGGTGTCAGGCGCAGTATTCACGAAACAGCCCGCCCATCATCGCGCCGAGCTGCCAGTTATGCTTCCCAGGGGCAAAGTGACCGCGGGTGAAGAGCACGATCGCGTAGGGCGTGCTGCCAGAGTAGAAAAACAACGACTCGTGGTCCCACTCGCCGTAGTTGCCGGTCTTGCCCCCAACGTAGGTGATGTGGCGTGGCAGGTAGAGTCGGCCAAAGCCATACTGGTCGCGGCGCATGGCCTCAAGCAGCAGCTCGCCGCCATAGTCGAACTGGTAGTTCACACAGCGCCCGTAGAAGTCGGCGATGAAGCGTGGGGTGAGCATGTTTCCGAGCACGTTGACGGCGGGGAGGCGGTATTTCGAGCGGAAGGCAGCCTCGTCGGCAGGTGTCACTCGGCTGTGCAGCGCCGCCCAGGAGGAGTTCTCGCTCTTGTCACACACTTTGACGATGTGCATGAACTCCTCGTAGCTCAACCGGCCTTGGCGGCGCTCCAGCAGGATGGCGGCGATGGCCGGTTTTGGCATGGAACCGCCGAAGAAAACGCGGTCGGCCTGAAATTCGGCCAGGGTGTACCCAGTGCGCAGGTTTTTCACCACATACCCGACACGCGGATCCCGGCGATGAGCCTGCCAAGCCTGCTCCATCTGTGCCGTCCACGGCCGCCCCTGGCCACCGTAGGGGTGATAGCGAAAGCCTGCTCCAGAGGCAAGAAACCGCTGATGAAACTCCCACTGGGCGCGGTTTTTCCGTGTCGAGGCGTCCAGCAAAGATCCACTGGCGCAACCTGCCAAGGTGGCAGATCCGGCAGCTAGGCAACGCCACATCCACGCACGGCGGGTGGTCTTTTCTTCTGACTTTTCCAGGGAAGGCGTCATGCCGGGAGGTAAATCCACCCAACATCAGGTTCCAGAAGGAAAATGTCAGAATATCGTGCGGAGTGGCCTCAGATTGGATGCATCTCGTTTCACAAAACTTGGTGATGCTGGGTTCAAGGACATGGAGATGCGCATTGAGATCGGCCCAAAGCCAAGCATGGTGCGTGCTATGAAATCCAGGTCGTTTACCTTCCAACTGCCACGCCCGCGCGGGATTCCGGGTGCGCTGGCGCTGGGATTGATCGTGGTGCTGGTCGTGGGGGCTGTGGCGCTGCTGCTGCTTTTCAGCGCCGCCGTGGTGATCACCGGGCTGGCGGTTTCAGCCTGCGCGGCCCTGTATTTTGCGGCTCGTCGGAAGCTGGCGGGAGCTTTCCCCAAGGCGCGTCAGTTTGAGGCGGTCCAGCCCTCCACATCCATGGTTGTCGCCCGGGAGATCGAGGTGGAAGTGCTGCCGAGGAAATAAACCGTGGGCCGGATGTGTTCGGCGCAAAGGCCTACGAAAACAGGAAGAATGACCTTTTGCCGAACTATCCGGCTTGAGGAGGCTTGCGCCAGCTCTAGCCACTTCGCATTGCCCAGCTTGGAGCAAAAAAAGGGACGCCTCGCGGCGTCCCTTCGTGGTTGATCGTTGGAGATGGTGATCGCGGAATTACTGGCCGCCGGGGCGCCATTCTTCGGTGGCGAACTTGAAGGCCTGCTCCAGGCCGACGAGGTCGGTGCTGGGGCGGAGGGCTTCGAAGGCCTGGCTTTCCTTCTGGATGTCGGCCTCGCTGTAGTTCATGGCTTTCACGGAGAGGCCGATGCGGCGCTCCACCTTGTCCACCTTGATGACGCGGGCTTCGACTTCGTCGCCCACATTCAGCTTGTCCTTCACCTTCTCGATGCGCTCCTCGCTGATCTGCGAGATGTGCACGAGGCCGTCGATGTCGTCCTCGAGTTCGATGAAGGCACCGAAGCTGGCGATCTTCGCCACGCGGCCCTTCACGACGTCGCCCACCTTGAAGCGGGTGTCGATGATGGACCATGGGTCGGTGTCGAGCTGCTTCATGCCGAGGCTGATGCGCTGGTTGGCCTTGTCGATGCCGAGAACCACGGCGTCCACTTCCTGCCCCTTCTTGAGGAGTTCGGAAGGATGGTTGATCTTGCGTGTCCAACTGAGGTCGGAGACGTGGATCATACCATCGATGCCTTCTTCCAGCTCCACAAACGCACCGTAGGCGGTGAGGTTGCGGACGGCGCGCTTCATCTGCGTGCCGATCGGGTAGCGGGCGTCGATGTCGTCCCATGGGTTCGTGTCGAGCTGACGCACGCCCAGGCTGATCTTGCGCTCTTCCTTGTTGATGCCGAGCACAGAGGCCTCGATTTCCTGACCGACGGAGAGAACATCCGAAGGACGGGCGATGCGCTTCGTCCAGGAGAGTTCGGAGACGTGGACGAGGCCTTCGACGCCTTCTTCCACTTCCACAAACGCACCGTAGGCGACGAGCTTGGTGACCTTGCCGCGCACGCGCTGGCCGACCGGGTAGCGGGCCTCGATGTTTTCCCACGGGTTGTTCTGAAGCTGCTTGAGACCGAGGGAGACGCGCTCTTTCTCGCGGTTGACCTCAAGAATCTGCACTTCGATTTTCTGGCCGATGCCGAGAAGCTCGGAAGGATGGTTGAGGCGGCCCCAGGACATGTCCGTGATGTGGAGGAGACCGTCCATGCCGTTGAGATCGACGAACGCACCGAAGTCGGTGATGTTCTTGACGATGCCGATGACCTTGTCGCCAGGGGTGACGCCATCGAGGAACTTCTGGCGCTGTTCGGCGCGCTCGGCCTCGATGACTTCGCGGCGGGAGAGCACGATGTTTTTGCGCTCGTCGTTGATCTTGACGATCTTGAACTCGAACACCTTGCCGACGTACTCGTTGAGATCCTTCGGCGGGATGATGTCGATCTGGCTGCCGGGCAGGAAGGCTTCGACGCCCACGTTGACCATGAGGCCGCCTTTGACGACGCTCTTGATCTTGCCCTTGACGAGACCGCCGTCCTTGAACACGGCGTAAATTTTCTCCCAGTTCTGACGATGGGCGGCCTTCTCCTTGGAGAGCACGACCATGCCTTCGTCGTTTTCGAGGCGTTCGAGGAGGACTTCCACCTCATCGCCTACTTGGATGTCTTCATCTTCAAACTCGTTGGAGGGGATGGCCCCTTCGGACTTGTAGCCGATGTCCACGAGGATGACCTGCGGTTTGATTTCGAGGATCTTGCCTTTGACGATGGATCCTTCGGAGAGCTCGCGGAAAGAACCTGCGATCAGGTCTGCGAGAGTAGCTGTTGCGCTCATTATGCTGTTACGGGTTGCGAGTGTTTGGAGGGAAACCGC
>CAXNGR010000065.1:0-10002 GCA_964201265.1 Verrucomicrobiaceae bacterium | reverse complement strand
TACGTCATCCCATGGCCCTCAAGGCGATCATTCACAAAGCCAGCGTCTCTTTTTCGGATCTCGATCAGAACGTGTACCGGGATCACGATGTCACGCTGGCGCGGCATCCTTCAGAAACGGAGGAGCGGATGCTTGTACGGCTGCTGGCGTGGGTGCTGAATGTGCCGGAGAACAACGACCTGGGAACACTGGAGTTTGGCAAGGATCTGTGGGAGTCGGATGAGCCGTCGCTGCTCCAAAATGACCTGACGGGCCTGCGCATGCATGAGATCGAGATCGGCCAGCCGGAGGAAAAGCGACTGGTGCGGGCCTGTGGGCGGTCGAAGCAGGTGACGGTGTACAGTTATACAAGCAATGCGGCGGCGTGGTGGGCCGGAGTGACGGGAAAACTGGCCCGTGTGAGCAACCTGACGGTGTGGCAGCTCCCGGCGGAGCCGGTGAAGGCGCTCGCGGCGCTGGTCGATCGCGCGATGACGCTGCAAATTACGGTGCAGGAGGGCATCATCACGCTGGATGGCGGTGGGAAGAGCGTGGAGCTGACGCCGGTGCGATTGTTTGGGGCGGAGGGGTGAGGGGTGAGGCGTGAGAAGTCGTGCTGCCGCAGGCGGGCTTTTCTACCTCTAACCTCTGCCACCGGTCGGTTTCTCCACAGGCTTTCAGGCGAGATGCTTTTTCAGGAAGCTCACGAGCGTCTGGGCCAGGGCGGTGACTTGTTTGGCGGGGCGTTCATCCTTGAGCTGGCCTGCGGCGTCGAAGGCTTCGTGGGCCTTGGGCAGGGCGACTTGATCCGGCAGGACGATGACGCCGATGTTGCCAAGGATGGCACGTAGATGGACGAGACCGCGCAGGCCACCGAGCGCTCCGGGCGAGGCGCTGAGGAGCGCGGCGGTTTTGCCACGGAAGGCGGAGAGCGCGGGTTCGTCGTCGGACTCGCTGCGAGATGCCCAATCGAGGGCGTTTTTGAGCACGGCGGTGATGGAGCTGTTGTATTCCGGGGAGGCGATGAGGAAGCCGTCGTGGTTGCGCAGAAGGGCTTTCAGTTTTTTGGCGTTGTCGGGCAGGCCGTGCGCGGTTTCGAGGTCTTCATCGAAGAGCGGCAGCGGGAAATCACGGAATTCAATGAGGGTGATTTCTGCGCCAGCGGCAAGGGCGGCATCGGCTGCTGCGCGGATCAGCAGCTTGTTGTAGGAGGCGGAGCGGGTGCTGCCGGCGAACGCGAGGATTTTGGGGGTGCTCATGGCGGATGCCATACGCCTGCTGGGAGCCGGAGGCGAAGAAAACTGCGGGCTGGTGTTTGGCGTGAATGGCTTGCCAAGTCGCGGGCACCTCGTTTGCATGCCGTTGACGGAATTTGCCGAGAGAATGCTTGCCAAAAAGGCGGGGCACGGGCGTAATCTGCGCTCCCCATTTATGATCTCCCGTTTTGCTCTGATTTTCCTCGGCTGGAATGGCCTCGCTCTCGCCTCGCAACCGACTTCTGTCGCCGATCTGCCGGATGCGAACCCAGACGCGCAATTGAAGTCGTTCGTGGTGCCAGAGGGCTTTGAGGTGAACCTTTTCGCGGCGGAGCCGATGATCCAGAAGCCGGTGCAGATGAACTGGGATGCGCAGGGACGGCTGTGGGTGGTGACGAGTTCGACCTACCCGCACATCAAGCCCGGCGAGGCGGCGAAAGACCAAGTCGTGGTGCTGGAGGACACGGACGGCGATGGCAAGGCGGACAAATCGACGACTTTTGCCGACGGCTTGCACATCCCGACCGCACTGGCACCGGGAGACGGCGGCCTTTATGTGGCGAACTCGACGGAGGTGCTTTTCTTAAAGGACACGAACGGCGATCTGAAGGCGGACGAGCGCAAGATCCTGCTCAGCGGCTTCGGCACGGAGGACACGCACCACCTCCTGCACACGATGCGCTGGGGGCCGGAAGGGATGCTGTATTTTTTGCAGTCGATCTACATCCACACGCACATGGAGACCCCGCATGGGGTGCGCCGCCTGATGGGCGGCGGTATTTGGGAATTCCGGCCGGAGACGCGGCGGGCGGAGATCATCAGCAAGGGGCTGATCAATCCCTGGGGCTTTGAATTTGACCGCTGGGGGCAGAGTTTCGCTTGCGATGGCGCTGGCGGGGAAGGGGTGAATTTCATCTTCCCGGGCTCCGTTTTCGCCACCTCGCCAGGGGCGAAGCGCATCCTGCACGGTCTGAGTCCCGGCCAGCCGAAGCAATGCGGCATGGAAATCATCGAAGACCCACATTTTCCGGCAGACTGGCAGGGTTCGTTCGTGCTGAATGATTTTCGTGGGAATCGCGTGAACCGTTTCCAGCTCACGCCGAGCGGCAGCAGCTACATCGCCAAGCAGATGCCGGATGTCCTGGCGAGCACGCACCGGGCCTTCCGGCCGATTGATGTGAAGACCGGGCCAGATGGCGCACTTTACATCGCGGACTGGTACAATCCGATCATCCAGCACGGCGAGGTGGATTTCCGCGATCCGCGTCGCGACCACGAGCACGGTCGCATCTGGCGGGTGACGGCGAAAGGCCGCCCATTGAGTCCGAGGCCAAAAATCGCCGGTGCGGCGACGGTCGAGCTGCTGGAGATGCTCAAAAGTGACCGCAACTATGTGCGACGCTTTGCCAAGCGTGAACTTCGCGATCAGGGCGCGGTGAAAGTGACGGCTGAGCTCGACGCGTGGGCGGCGAAGCTGGACGTGACGAAGGAATCTGACGCGCACGCCTTGCTGGAGGCGGCGTGGACGCGGGAGGGCGTGAACTCGTTCTCGCCGACGATTTGGCGGAAGCTTTGGGAAAACAGCGATGCCCGCATCCGCGCAGCGGCGTTGCGCATCCTGAGCCATCGTTGGAAGGAATTCCCGGACGCGATGAAGGTGCTCGAAAAAGCCGTGGCGGATGAGAATTCCCAGGTGCGCCTGTGGGCGCTGGCCGTGCTGGCCGACATGCGCAAGGCGGGCGCGATCAGCCTCGCGCTCAAGGTGCTCGACCAGCCGATGGACGAGTCGCTCGACTTTTTGCTCGAACTGACCTGCCGCGAGCAGGCGGACGTGTGGATGCCTGCGGTGGTGAGCGGGAAGCTGCAGCTCGACGAGCGGCCGAGGCATCTGGTCTATGCGCTGAAGAGCACAGGGCGGAGCGACGCGCTGCCGACGTTGTTTGCGGCGCTGAAGAGCGGGAAATTGAGCGCTGGGGATGCGGCTGCCGTGCTCGACATGGCCGGTGGTGCGGCGGACGCGGCCCAGGCGAAGGTTTTGTCCGAAATGGTTAATGACGCAGCGATGGGGCCTTACTACATCGGTTTGCAAGACGCGTTGGTGAAGGCGGCGACGGATCGCAAAATCATCCCTGAAGGCGCGAAAGACACCGTGATGGCCTGGTTTGACCGCCCTGAGCCGCATGTGGTTCATCGCGCGGCCATTCTGGCCGGTCTGTGGAAAGTGGAGCCAGCCCGCGAGAAACTGGTGGCGCTGCTGACGGACGCCAAAACGGTCCCGCCTATCCGCGATGGCGCGATGCGCGGTTTGACTGCGCTAGGCGGGGTGAAAACTCGGGATTTGTTCGACCAACTGTTCGTGGAATCGACCGACGGAGGCATGCGCGGACTCATGATCGACGGTTTGACCAGCGTGGGGCCGCAACTGGCGGCGAAGCGGGCGGTGGAGTTTCTGGCCAAGGCCGAGGTGGCGAGCGCGACGCCGGTTCTGACGGCGTTTTTGAAAAACAAGCAGCTCCCTGGCGTACTGGCAAAGGAGCTGGCGGGCAAGACACTTCCTGACCTCGTGGCGGTGGAAGGCATCCGCATGGTGACGAGTCGTGGCATTCAGGGGCCGCTGGCCGACGCGCTCAAAACGGCGGGAGGCGTGAAGCAGATGGACAAGCCGCTCACAGCGCCGGAGATGGCCGCCTTGGTCGAAAAAGTGAAGACAAACGGTGATCCATCGCGTGGTGAGGCGGTTTATCGCCGCCAGCAGCTCCTTTGCACGACTTGTCACGCCATCGGTGAGAGCGGCGGCATCCTTGGGCCGAATCTGGTGAGCATTGGAGCCTCAGCGCCCGTGGATTACCTGATCGAGAGCCTGCTGGAGCCGAGCAAAAAGATCAAAGAGGGTTACCACATGGTCATCGTGAGCAAAAAAGACGGTGGAGTCGTCTCTGGCGGCCTCATCAACGATGGCGCGGAGGAGTTGACGATTCGTGACCCGGCCAACCAAATCGTGAAGGTGGCCAAGTCGGCCATCGCCAGCCGTCAGATGAGTCCGGTGAGCATGATGCCCCCCGGCATGACCGCCAGCCTGCGGGAGGATGAATTCGTCGATCTGGTGCGCTTCCTAAGTGAACTGGGCCGTGAGGGAGCCTACAAAACCCAGCCGAACCGTTACATTCGCACCTGGAAGGCCATGGGTAAGATGGAGCAGAAGGATGTGGATCACGTCCGCCATGTGGGCAGTTTTGCCCTCAACGACGAGAAATACGCTTACCCATGGCAGATGGCCCTCAGCCAAGTGAACGGCGAGCTGCCGCTGGCCGAACTCCCCGCCGCGCAGCGGATGTACCCTTGGTTCCCCAAAATCGTGCAGTTCGGTCTCAAACTGGACAGTGCCGGAAAGGTGAAACTCGGCTTCAGCACCGTGAAAGGCATCGTTGTGGCGGTGGACGGGATGGAGCTGAAGGAACTCAACGCCGAGCAGACGCTCGATCTGGCCGCTGGAACGCACCGCGTGAGTGTTCTGGTGACTCGTGATGCTGGAGAAATTGCTGCATTGCGAGTGGAAATCTTAGATGGTGTCGCCGTGGCGGTTCCATGAGGATTCGCAAAGCGAAAATCGGTATGGTCGATGTATTTGCATTGACGTATGCGGGGCATTTTCGCTATTCTGAACGCAAACTGCGGAATCCTGTCTGACACCCTGGATTCCAGCCTCACCGACCACGCGCATTCATGATCAAACGTTTCTACTTCAGCACAGCTAGCAGGATTCTTCCCAAGAGCATCGCTGGTGCCTGATTTTGAAACCATTTCTCATCTTTTCCGCCTCACTTTCGCTCCTCTTTTTTGCATGAAAACACTCCGCCGCCACCGCATCTTACTTGGCTGGTTCATGACCTTGATCATGGTCATCGCGCAACCTGCGACCAGTCTCCGGGGAGCGACTTTTTACTGGGGGCCTGATTCATTTGGTTTCCCTTCAAGCTCTGAATCAGGCAACTGGGACACGTTCTCACCCAACTGGTATGTGGATGAATTTCTTGGCTCACCATCCGGTGGCACGTCCTGGATCAATGATTTTTCAAACTTGGCCTTTTTCGGTGGCGCGGCGAATGTGACACTGGCGGAGAGCATTCAGCTAAAAGGGATCATTGTGGGGCAAAACGCGGATGGATTGCGAATACAGACCGGTTTCCTTGGGCTGGAAACACTGGAGTTTGGTGGCACGGCACCATCAATCACGATCAATGGCAACAATTTCTCCAATGTCTCCATGACGATTGCTGCTCCGCTTGCAGGCACGAATGGGCTCACTATAAAGGTTGATGATCCATTTAACTTCCCGCCAGATTTTAACGGTCAGCCGACCTACGGCGTGGTCAATCTCGAAGCGGGTACATCGGCTTTGACCGGAGGAATCACCGTTCAAAACAAGGCGATGTTAAACGTGATCGTGAACTCGGGAGATCTAAGTGTGGATCTGGATTTTGATCCATTCGATGTTTTGAAAAACCCCTTGGGAGCCAATCAGATCACCTTAGAAACGGGATCGGTGTTTAGCATCGAAGGCAGCGCCACCGCTGGCAGCGGTCTGTCAGGCCGCGTTTTTGGAACCGGCGGCACGGCGAACAGCAGTAGGGTGGACTTTACGGGCATGGCTTTGAGCACGCAGGTGAACAACAGCCTGTCCAATTTGAACACCATCCCGGCGGCCAATGGGGCGCAGTGGCTGGGCAAGGTCACTATTGGACAAGCAGGAGCCTACACATTTTTTGCGGCGGCGGACGATGGTGCCCGCATCTTCATTGACGGCGTGCTGGTGATGAACAACGACGGTGGCAAAGGCAATACGGATTTATCCAGTTCACCGATTTTCTTGGCGGCCGGACTCCATGACATCCGCATAGATTATGTGAATGGAAGCGGTGGGGGGAACATCAATCTCGGTTATGCCGGTCCCGACACCGATTCGGGCAGTGGACAAGTGCGTGCGGTCATTCCAGTCAACCAATTGCAGCAGGCGGAGTTTAACACTCTGGCCGGGGCCAGCTCTGCGCTGCAACTGCTCAACGATGTGAAAGTGACCGGGGACGCGACGATGCGTCTTTCAGGGAATGCCTCCTCCGTGCAGATGGGACGCTTGCAAATTGACACTGATGCGACGCTGAACGGCTTGGCGGTGGACATCCTGGGCAACACCATTGTGGGCAATGCCGGAGGTTTCGGTCGCACGGTGCGCTTTGGTGGCAGTGTGTCGGAACCCACGATTTTTGGGGACAGCACTGTTGGAGCTGGCACCGTGACCATCGCTTCTGACATCAACGTGGCGTTTGACGGTGTGGTTTCTGATGGAGGCAGGGCCATGACAATACAGAAGTCTGGTGCCGGCTGGATGTACTTTAACCAAACCGCCAGCGAGAACACGCTGGGAGCAACCACGAAAATTGAGATGGTTGGCCAGTCGTTGGATCAGACCGTCAGCGGGTCGTCCTACAATTCATCCGAACGCACCACCACGCTGACCACCAGCTCCACGGCGGGGCTTTCGCTGGGAATGACGGTGAGTGGTGCTGGCATTCCTCAGGGGGCGGTGGTTGTGGAGATCGACCCGTTTGATTCGACCTCTTTCAAAATCAGCGGAAACGCATCCGCAGTGGTTAACAACACCAGCCTGACATTCTCAAAGAACCCCACGCTGGTGCTTACGGGGAGCACGGCGTCTGGAGCCTTCAACCCTATTGGCTCCGCAGAAATCGTGCTGGGGGGAGGAAACCTCGTTCTCGACTCCAAGGGCAACACACTGGCGGGAGTCGGGCCTACTTTTGACAACAAGATCACGGTGAATGAAAACGCGGTGATCCAGTCGGTGGCCAACGCCGCGCGGACCACTCTGGGCAGTTCTAGCAAAGGCATTGATATCGCCGCCGACAAGGTGCTGGTTCTGGACGCGATCGCGGGGGGGAGGCCGGTCGCCGATCCTGGTGCCAACTTGGTGATCGCCGGCAACATCACCGGGGATGCTACAACCGAGCTGGTGATCCGCTCCACCCTGAAAAACGGTGGGACGACGATCTCGGCTGCGCAGGCGCTGGAACTTGGGGTGAATCAGCAGATTGGTTTTGCCTCCCAGAGCGGGGTGGTGACGCTGACCGGGAACAACGCGGGCTTCCTTGGCACCTTGAGCTTTGAGGCAGGCTCCAACCTGCGGGTGGAGGGTGTGGCCGCGCTGTCCAACAAGACCTTCACCATGCAGGGAGGCACGCTGCAACTGCTGGACGACGGTGACGGCACCGGCAGCAACACCGAAACCTTCAACTTCAATCACAACATCACCGTCACTGGAAACAGCACACTGGCGGTCGGGCGCACGGCCACCTCCCAGGCCCCTTATTTCACCCAAGCGGCCAACAAGAAGGCGCAGATCAACAGCCTGACCATCGGGCGCAACACTCTGACGGTGGCAAACAACAACAACTACGGCATGCTGGTGACCGGGACCACCACGCTAACCGGCGCGCCGATCTTAACGGTCAACGCAGCCTCCAGCTCTGATCAACCGCCGGGAATGCACCTGGCGGGCCAGGTAACGGGCAACAGTAGCATTCTCAAAAACGGCGCTGGCACCCTGCTTCTGAGCGACGCGACGAATAATTTCGGTGGTGCGATGAGCTTCACCGTCTTTGGCACTGGAACGCTGCTGACAACGGAGAATCAGGGGCTGGTAGTCGGCCAGCGGTTGACAGGCAGCAACATTGCCGGCGGAACCATCATCAACGCTGTCGGCGTGCAGAACATCGCAGCCGCAGGCGCGGCTGGATCGAGCTTCACGGTGCCGAATGGCGCTGTCTTCCGTGTGGGTGACTATGTGACTGGCACCGGGGTGTCGGCTGGCACGACGGTGACGTCGATCACCGACAATGTGATCACCTTGAGTCAGGCGGTCTCCACTGCCAATCCCACTCTGGTGCTGACTCAGATCACACTGAATACGGCGGTCACAGGCGCGGTTTCAACGGTGAACACAACGGCGATGATCAATGTGTCCGCTGGAGTTCTCGCCTTCACCGATGACGCAGCTTTGGGGCATGCGGACAATCAGGTGCTAGTGAACACCAATTCTACGACGTCCGGGCTGCGCGTTGATGGTACCACCAGTAGCACTCGCACGTTCTTCCTAAATCAAGCGAACAATTCCTTGGAGGTGTCGGGGGCAAACATCTTCACAATGAACTCGGCCTTCAACATCCCGGACGCCAGTCGGAATCTGAACAAGAACAACACAGGCACACTGGTTCTGACGCAGGCGCAGACTGGCTGGAATGGCAACTTGACCGTGGGCCAGGGGGTGGTGCGTATCACTAACGCGGCCTCGCTGGGAAATGGCGGTTCGTTGAACCTGGGAACGAACGCAGTGGCGGGTGCCACGCTGATTGCGAATGTTGCGGCGGCGCTGGAACTGGTGGGCGGCATCACGGTGGGAGAGACGCTGGTCTTCACACCTGGAAACAACAACACCTCCACCGGCATCAATGACGGCGGTGCCCTGCGCAGTGTTTCCGGCAACAACACTTGGTCTGGAACAATTTCTTTCAGTTCTCAGACAACGGCTGACAGCCAGTCAAAAGGCGCTCTCATCTCTGTGGACGGAGGGGCCACGCTGAACATCACTGGCGTGATGACCGGACGTGTCGGCACGGCCGTTTCTGGTCGTGACTCCTGGTTTGCCTTCGGCGGCTCGGGCACGGGCACCATCAGTTCGGCCATGCAGGTGAACGGCAACCTGGCCAATGGGGTGTTTTCCATCGCCAAGGTAGGCGCGGGCACTTGGAACCTCACGGCCGCCAACGTCTTTCCCGGCCAGAACGTTTATGTGCATGAGGGCGTGCTGGCGCTCCATGGCGCGGGCACTCTGGGGGTTCCTGGCACTGGCGGCGGCGCAGGCACTGTGTTCATGACCCCTGGCGGCAGCATTCGTCTCGACAACACCGGAACCAATACCATCAACCGTCTCAGCAACCGCTTACTTAACTTCTACGGGGGTGAGTTCAGCATCCTGGGCAGCAGCTCGGGAACGACCACCGAGACGACCACCGGAACGCTGACCTTCAACACAGGGCACGCCATCATCAGCCTCACCGCAGGGACGGGCCAGCAGCTCAATTTCACCACTGGCGCGGTGACGCGTGCTGCTGGCAGCACCGTGCTGTTTCGCGGCAGCAACCTGGGAGCGGCAGCTGGCGCGAACACCGCCACCATCCAGGCCGCTGGTGCTGGCTATGCCTTTATTGGCCAAACTGGGGTGGCCGGGGCGCTGAACAAGGGCATTCTACCTTACGCACTCATTGATACCACGCCGTCAGGCGTGGGTGCTTCGTTTGCCACCGCTGATACTGTGACGGGGCAGTTGCGCGCTCTGGCTCCCTCAGAAATGAGCACCACCCTGACCAATAATCTCAGTGGCGTTGCAACGGCGATGAACATTTCCCTTTCTTCCGACCAAGGCATTGGCTCCTCCTTGCTGGGCAACTCAATGACGGTAAACTCCCTAACGCTCAACAGTGGCGGTGGAGTAACCATGACGACCGGCCAGACACTGGTTCTGGACAGCGGGGGCCTCTTGGCCTTCGGCGGCAACGCGAATATTGACGGCGGTCGCCTGATGACGACATCGAATCGCGAGATGATCGTGCATACCGTGGGGGATCTCACGATCAACAGCACCCTGGCCACCTTCTCCAATGGCCTGACTAAAGCCGGGGCCGGAACGTTGACGCTC
>CAXNGR010000064.1:0-10094 GCA_964201265.1 Verrucomicrobiaceae bacterium | reverse complement strand
CAAACCGAGGCCGTCTTCAAACACTGCCACGATCTTTACGTGGACAGCGCCGGCGACATCTACGTCGGCGAGTGGAACGCCGACCGCCGCTACCCGTGGAAATTGAGTCTGGCGAAGTGAAGGTCGGCGGTCCGACCGTGTGGAACGGGGATCCGTGCTTTGAGCGCTGGCTAAACTGGCGAATGCGAGGCAATGAAGCAAAAGCTAACGCATGAGTGAAGAGCCGATCCATCCACCCGCGCCCGCTGCGGAGCAGCCCCAAGCTGCCTGCGAACGCTGCGGCCAGCCGGACGCGTCGAAATTCGGCGTCGAGTTCATCTGCGATGACTGTTATGTCGCGTGTGGTTCGTGTTGCGCGGGTGAGGAATGAGCTTTGGATCAAAAAATTCTGTTTATACCACGATGTCCCTCGAAGCCTTCTTCCATCCCCGCAGCATCGCCTTGATCGGAGCCACGGAGCGTGTGGGCAGCGTGGGGCGGGCGATCTGGGAGAATTTGCGTGAATTTGGTGGGGCGGTGTTTCCGGTGAATGCGAAGCGGGCGGAGATTCTGGGCGTGAAGGCGTTTTCAAACCTCGCGGCACTGCCGGAGGTGCCGGAGTTGGTGATCATCGTGACGCCAGCGGTCACGGTGCCGCAGATTGTTGAAGAAGCGGGAGTGGCGGGTGTGAAGGCGGTGGTGGTGATTTCGGCGGGATTCAAGGAAACCGGGGCAGAGGGCGCGGAGTTGGAGAAACGCGTGCTCGAAGCCGCGAAACGGCATGGTGTGCGGTTGATCGGGCCGAACTGCCTTGGCCTGATGAATCCGCATGCAGGCTTGAACGCGACGTTTGCCAGCAGCATGGCACGGCCGGGACGCGTGGCCTTCCTGAGCCAGAGCGGAGCGCTTTGCACGGCGATCCTGGACTGGAGCCACGATCAGCATGTGGGCTTCAGCGCCTTTGTTTCGACCGGTGCGATGACGGATGTGGGCTGGGGCGATTTGATCCGGCATTTTGGCAACGACACGCACACGGAGAGCATCGTGATTTACATGGAGTCGGTCGGCGGCGATGCGACGGCGTTTCTGGAAGCCGCACGTGAGGTGGCGGCGCACAAGCCGATCGTGGTGATCAAAGTCGGGCGCACGGCGGAGGCGTCGAAAGCTGCGGCGTCGCACACCGGCGCGATGACGGGCAGCGATGCCGTACTGGATGCCGCACTGCGCCAAAGCGGCGTGTTGCGCGTGGATACCGTGGAGGCGCTGTTCGACATGGCGGAGGTGCTTTCCAAGCAACCGCTGCCCGCAGGACCGCGTTTGGCCATCGTGACGAATGCAGGTGGTCCCGGTGCTCTGGCGACGGATGCGCTGGTGCTCGGTGGTGGCGAGGTGGCGGAACTTGCGGACGACACGCTGGAGGCGTTGAATGAAGTGCTGCCCGCCCATTGGAGTCATCACAATCCCGTGGATGTGCTGGGCGATGCGGATGCCGATCGTTTTGCCACCGCGCTGCGTGTCGTGAAAAATGACGCGAATGTGGATGGTGTGCTGGCCGTGCTGACGCCGCAGGCGATGACGAATCCGACGGCCATCGCCCGCGAAGTGGTGAAGATCGCTCAAGAGAACGGGAAGCCGCTGCTGACGAGCTGGATGGGTGCGCAGAGCGTGAATGAAGGTCGCGCGATCCTGAATGCGGCGGGCATTCCGACCTATGATTACCCTGATGAGGCCGCTCTGGCCTTTGTGCGCATGCGGGAGCGGCGTCTGCGGCTGTTTTGGCTCAACGAGTCGCTCGCCGCGCATGCGGCGGATGTGGAAGAGTTGCCTTCGGTGATCGGTGGCATGATCGACGCCGTGCTGAAGAGCGGGCGCACGTTGTTGACAGAGTTGGAGGCCAAGCAGGTGCTGTTTGCCGCCGGGATTCCGATTGTGGAGACGCATGCGGCTTACGACGAAGAAGCCGCTGTCGCTGCGGCGGAGGCGCTGGGTTTTCCCGTGGTGGCGAAGCTGCTCTCTCCCACGATCACGCACAAAAGCGACTGCGGTGGGGTGCAGCTCAATCTTCACGATGCCGTAGCCGTGCGGCGCGCGTGGCGTTTGATTCGTGACAACGTGACGAACCTGCATGGCGTGGCGGCGTTTGAAGGCGTGACGGTGCAACGCATGGTGACACGCAAGGGTACCGAATTGATCCTCGGCGCGAGCACGGACGCGCAGTTTGGCCCCGTGCTGCTGTTTGGAGCCGGTGGCACGCTGGTGGAGGTGTTTCAAGACCGTGCGCTGGTCCTCCCTCCGCTGAATCATGCCCTGGCGCGTCGCTGGATTGAGCAGACAAAGATCGCCAAGGTGCTGCGCGGCGTGCGCGGGCAGCCTGCGGTGGATTTGGCGGCACTGGACGAGGTGATGGTCAAATTCGCTCGTCTCGTGCAGCATGAGCGGCGGATTGTGGAGCTGGACATCAATCCGCTGCTGGCGTCGCCGGAGGGCATTGTGGCGCTGGATGCGCGGATCGTGGTGCGGCAGTAGGCTCGCTCGCCAGAGTGTGGGTGGCGGGTGTTTGCGGCCGCGTTTCCGCGTTCTGGCTAACGCGCCTACGACATTGAATTGCCATTTTCGCGAGGGGCATAGGGCGATAGGATGGCGGACCCAATTCCTCCATGAAAACCGCCTCGATCCTCCTTTGCGCCGCCGCCATCCTCTGTGTCTCCACGTCCTGCGACCAGCACTCGTGGAAAGAGACCCAGGTGCTGCATGAAGGCATGCACAAAGCGCACGGCGAAGGCCACGGCGACTCGCATGCGAAGGAAGCTCCGCACGGCGAGAAGAAAGAGGCGGCCAAGCACTAAACCGCTGCCATGCGTCGCTGGTCGGTCATCGGTTTGGTCGTTCTGGTGATCGCGGCGACGGGCTGCGTGATGTTGAAGACCTTCTGGGCGCGTTTTTCGCCCTCGATTGCCTCCACCGGCGGGAAATCGCTGAGCATCCATCTGCCTGACGGCGGCAAGACGCTGCTGCAAAAGGACAAGCGCTGGGCTTCCGATCAGCTCGGCCCTTCCGACTGCACCCTGGGCAGCCATGGCTGCCTCGTGACGAGCGTGGCGATGGCCTGCTCGAATCTGGGTGTGAAACTGACGCCGAAGGAGCTGAACGAGCGCTTGAAGAAGGCCGATGGCTTTCTGCCGCAAGGCTGGGTGGTGTGGAATGCGCTGCCGCGGGTGACGGACCACCAGATCACGGCGGAGTATCACGATGTGCCGAGCCATGCCGCGATGGATGAGGCGTTGCAGCATGGCGCGTATCCCGTGGTGAAGTATTTCCTCCTCGGCAGCATCCAGCACTGGTGCGTCATCGTGGGGAAGGACGATGAGGAGTATCTGGCGCGTGACCCGCTGCGGGATGACCAGGAGCCGGTGCCGCTGTCAGCGCTGACGGAGAAGATCTATGCGGTGCGGGTGCTGAAGAAGGTGGAGTGAACTTGGGCGCAGCAGAGGAAGTGAATGTCGTCAGTCAGTATCCGTAGCCAGCATGCAATGGATGAGTCTCCGTTTCTTGGAGATGACGATGAAGGTGTAATCCCAGGCCACGCCCCAAAAGAAGTCAGACCAGCGGGCATAGGATTTGAAACACAAGGTGTCCTCGAAATCGTCCTCGAGGAGTTCGTTTGCGGCAGCGTCACCGAGATGCTTCGAGCGCACGCCCAATCCCTGGCTACGTGAATAAGCGCCTCCAGAAAAATGGATCCAGGCAAGGCTTCCGGCTAGAAGGAAGGGAGACTCATGGCCAAAAATGCTTTGTTCGCCATGGCTCGCGTAGTAGTTCAACGCCGGATTGGCAGACTGAAAGAAGCGGGAGGGTGTCGGGGCGCTCCAGAACCGCTCGAAGAAGTTCGAGTCTTGAAGCTGACGAATGAGATACCAGTCGAGGATGGGGTGCTCTGGTATCCGGAAGCTGTGGAAAAGCACTGAGCCGTTGGCGTAACGAGGTCTCAAGGCGTTTACATATTCATCCACGCATGGATGAGCCCAGGAGTGCTCGGGGAAATCGAGAGTTTCCCACATCGCCGCTCGATCTTCAAAGGTGGGCAGGCTGACTTCAGCAGACATGAAAGGAAGGATTGAGCTGCGTGAACTGCACGTGTGGTTTCGACAATCTTGAGGATTTCTCCTCAAGTGTCGAGCTCCGAATGATCACTCACGGCTCCTCGCCGCTCCTCATCACACCGCCAATCCCGCAGCGGCGACCAGTGTCTCTTCGTTGACGATCTTCCCGGCGAGGTCGGCTTTGCAGTCAGCTTTGAGTTCGTCGCGGAATTTCTTGATGAAGCTCTGGGTGGGCCAGGAGGCGGCTTCGCCGAAGGCGCAGATGGTCTTGCCTTCGATCTGGTTGGCGACGGTCTCCAGGGTGTCCACGTCGTCGGGGCTGGCGTTGCCGTCCACGATGCGGTCGCTGATCTTCTTCATCCACAGGCTGCCTTCGCGGCAGGGCGTGCATTGGCCGCAGGACTCGTGGGCGTAGAAGTTGTTCAGATTGTTGATGACCCAGGTCATGCTGCGGCTGTCGTCCATGATGATGACGCCGCCGGAGCCAGCCATTGTGCCACACTGCGCCATGGTGTCGAAGTCCATCGGGATGTCCATGATGCCGATCTCGCGACCGTCCTTGAGCTTGTACTTCTCATCGGCACGCAGCACTTTGGACGAACTGCCGCCAGGGATGATGGCCTTGAGTTTGCGACCGGGTTTGAGGCCGCCGCAGAGCGTGTCGATGACCTCGCCCATGGTGACTTTGCCGACTTCGACTTCGTAGTAGCCGGGCTTCTGCACGTCGCCGGAGACGCAGAGGATGCGGGTGCCGGTGTTGTTCGGTGTGCCGAGCTTGGCGTATTCCGCGCCACCCATTTGCAGGATGTGCTTCACATGGCAAAGGCTCTCGACGTTGTTCACGATGGTCGGGCTCATGTAGAGGCCAAGCGCGGCGGGGAAGTAGGGCGGCTTGATGCGTGGGTAGGGGCGCTTGCCTTCAAGGGACTCGATGAGGCCGGTTTCCTCACCGCAGATGTAGGCACCCGCGCCGCGATGGACGTAGATCTCGCAGTCAAAGCCGCTGCCCTGGATGTTTTTGCCGAGGAAACCCTTCGCGTGCGCTTCGGCGATGGCTTTCTCGACGATGATGGCGGCCTGCGGGAATTCCTCGCGGATGTAGATGTAACCCAGCTTCGCATTCACGGCGAAGCAGGCGATGGTCATGCCCTCAATAAGCTGATGCGGGTCTTGATGCAGGATGTAGCGGTCCTTGAAGGTGCCGGGCTCGGATTCGTCGGCGTTGCAGATGAGATAGACCGGCTTGGTGTTCGTCGGGGGGATGACGCCCCACTTCACGCCGGTGGGGAAACCCGCACCGCCACGACCGCGGAGCCCGCTGGCCTTGACCTCGTTGGTGATGGCGCTGCGCTCCATCTTGAGGGCCTTCTTGAGCATCTCGTAACCGCCGTCGGCCATGCAGCAGTCGATGCTGGTGTTCCAGCCGACGCGATCGACGTTTTTGAAGATCAGACGATGCTCGCGGGGATGCGGTTCTTTGCCGGGGAGATACTGGACGGGGGAGGCCATGGGGCGCAGTATTCCAGTGTGAATAAGCGCGGCAACCGGGATTTGTGAAAAAATTCACAAGGGTAGGGAAATGCCAAATGACGAATTCAGAATGACGAATGTCAGCGGATGAAAGCTCTGCGGCGTGAAAGGTGTAGTTTGGGGGTGATTTTTCCTGCTTTGAGAACTGGATCGAGGGTGCTGCTGGTGCTTCTGGCATCGGTGGTTTTTGTCTTCGCCAAGAAAGACGAAGGCCCGAAGCCGCTGCCGTGGTCGTTTGCGCCGCTGAAGCGCGTGGCGCTGCCGAAGGTGAAAGACGCGGCCTGGCCGAAGACGCGGATCGACTACTTCATCCTCGCGAAGATGGAGTCGGCAGGGATGAAACCGGCTCCGAGGGCGGAAGACCGCGTTTTGCAGCGGCGTCTGGCGTTTGACCTCACGGGACTGCCGCCGTCGGACGTGCCGGGCCAGTCAAACTGGTCGGACGCCGTTCGGAAAACACTCACGAGCCCCCAATACGGCGAGCGCTGGGCGCGGCACTGGCTTGATCTGGCGCGTTATGTGGATCAGACGCCGGACTGGCTGGACTCGACGAAGTATTCCTACCTGTACCGCGATTGGGTGGTGCAGGCGCTGAACGAAGACATGCCGTATGACCGCTTCGTGGTGCGGCAGCTTGCCACGGACTTCCTGCCGGAATGCGAACCGAAGGATCGTGTGGCGCTGGGCTTCATCGGCCTGAGTCCGACGTATTTCAAAGAGCTGCAACTGCCGCCGGAGATCATCAAGACGACCGTGGCGGATGAATGGGAGGAGCATGTGGATGCCATCGGCCGCACCTTCCTCGGCCTCACGCTGGCTTGTGCGCGTTGCCACGATCACAAGTCCGACCCGATTACGGCGCAGGATTATTATGCGCTCGCTGGCGTGTTCGCCTCCGTGAAGCTCTCCGAACTGCCAACCATGAGCGATGAGTTCTGGAAGCCGGTGGAGAAGGCGCGGGCGGCAGTGGCCTCGCTCGAAAAGCAGATCAAGGAGCTGGCGAAGAAGAAGCCGAAGGATTTGAAGGAACAAACCGCCGCGATGCAGGCGAAGATCGCCTCGATCAAGGCCGGAACGCCGCATTACAACATGCAAATGGCCAACGCCGTCGAGGAAGCGGCGCTGTTTGTCGTGAAAAAGGAAAAGGAGCACGGCACGAAGCTCGACTACAAGATGGGCATGGCGCGCGATCTCGAACTCATGAAGCGCGGCAATCCGAATGATCTTGGCGAGAGCGTGCCGCGTCGTTTCCTATCTGCTTTCCCGTCCAAGACCGGCCTGCCGCGCAAGTTCAACACTGGCAGCGGTCGCCTCGAACTCGCGCAGGCCATCGTGGAGGATGCAGCGCCGCTCACCGCTCGTGTGATCGTGAATCGCGTGTGGAAACATCACTTTGGTCGCGGTCTGGTCGATACGCCGAGCGAGTTCGGCAATCTCGGCGAAGCGCCGACGCATCCTGAGCTGCTTGATGATCTTGCGGGTCGCTTCATGGAGCACGGCTGGTCGTTGAAGTGGCTGCATCGCGAGATCTTGAACTCCGCGACTTGGCAGCAGAGCAGCGTTGCCGCCGAATCCGAGAAGAGCGATCCCGAAAACAAGCTTTACGGTCGCATGCTGCGTCGTCGGCTTGACTGGGAGGCGTGGCGCGATGCCATCCTCAGCGCCACGGGGCAGCTCGATCTCAAGATGGGTGGTCCCGCCTCGGCGATCAGTGATGCGAAGAACCTCCGCCGCTCACTCTACGGTGCCTCGGATCGTCAAGACATGGACCCCATGCTACGCATTCACGACGTGCCCGATCCAGGTGCGCACAATCCCTGGCGCACGGAGACGATCACGCCCTTGCAGGGGCTCTTCGCGCTGAATTCGCCCTTCATGCTGGAGCAGGGAGACATCCTGGGCCGCTGGGCCATGAATCGCAGCTCGGACGAGGTCTATGCGCGCCTGTTTGGCCGCCAGCCGACGCCGCGTGAAGCCGAGGTGACGAAAGCGTTTGTCAGTGGCCGTGAAAAAGACGCCGCCGTGTGGTCACAATACGCGCAGGCCTTGCTGGCAGGGAATGAGATGCTGTTTGTGGATTGAAGGAGGGGAGAAACAGAGGTCAAGACTCGTCAAGAGGGTCAAGTTTCGAGCTTTGCGCCTCCTGACCACTCCTTGACGATTCCCTGACGACTCTTGACCTCCCCGCTTTACACCAGCCCATCTCTGACCATTCATCCCCGCCCGTTTTCCGACCATCGCAATGACCACCAAGCTCGATCCCAAATTCCTCGCCCTTCTTGCCGAAACTGCCCAGAAACTCCAAGCGCTTGAAATCGAGTCCCGCGTGCTCGATGAAGCCGCGCCCGCGCTGACCGCCGCCACCGCTGATCTAAGTCAGCGCCTGATCGACCACGTCACGCAGCTCACCGCTGCCATGGAGGCAAAGAACGCCGCTGACATCGCGGCCAGGGAAGCCGCCAAGGAGCAGGCGCTCGCGGAAAAAGAAGCGGCACGCATTGCCGCGCTGGAAGCCAAGGAAGCCGCTCGCATTGCCAAGGAAGAAGCCGCTGCGGCCGCCAAGGCGCAGGCCTTGCTCGAACTCGAAGCGATGAAGGCCGCTGCCGCTGCGATCAAGGCTAAGGAACTTGCCGAAAAAGAAGCCGTCAAGGCTCAAGCGCTGGCCGAGAAGGAAGCCGCACGCCTCGCGAAGGAACAGGCGGAAGCCGAGAAAGCCGCCGCCAAGGAACGCGCTATCGCTGAGCGTCTGGCCGCCGTCCTCGCCGCCGCCGAGGCCAAAGCCCAAGCGCTGGCTGAAAAAGAGGCTGCGAAGGTGGCTGCGGCGGAAGCCAAGGAAGCTGAACGCCTCGCCAAAGAACAAGCCGCCGCCGAAAAAGCCGCTGCCAAGGCCCAGGAACAGGCTGAACGCGAAGCTGCGAAGATCGCCGCCGCTGAGGCCAAGGAAGCCGAGCGCCTCGCCAAAGAACAGGCTGCCGCCGAGAAAGCCGCCGCCAAGGCTCAAGAACTGGCCGAGCGCGAAGCCGCGAAGGAAGCCGCACGACTTGCCAAGGAACAGGAAGCCGCCGAGAAGGCCGCTGCCAAGGAAAAAGCCCTCGCGGAACGCATGGCCGCCATGGTCGCCGCTGCGGAGGCCAAGGAAGCTGCGCGTCTCGCGAAGGAGCAGGCCGATGCCGAGAAGGCCGCTCTTAAGGCCCAGGAACTCGCTGAAAAGGAGGCTGCGAAAGCTCAGGTGTTAGCGGAGAAAGAAGCCGCACGATTTGCCAAAGAACAGGCCGAGGCTGAGAAAGCCGCCGCTAAGGCCCAGGCTTTGGCCGAGAAAGAGGCCGCACGTCTCGCCAAGGAACAGGCTGAGGCTGAAAAAGCTGCCCTCAAAGCCCAGGCGCAGGCCGAAAAAGACAAGCGTGCCGCCGAAGCCGCCGCCATCAAGGCCCAGCAGGAAGCCGAACGTCAAAAGGCCAACGCTGCCGATGAAGAAGGCAAGGCCCGCCGCGCCGCCGCTCGTGCCCAGGCCATTGCCGAATACGAAGCGAAGCAAAAAGCCCGTCTCGCCGCCGCTGCTGCCCAGCTCGCCGCCGAAAAGGCGGCTCTCAAGGCCGAGAAGCAGACCAAGGCTTGAGGTCGGGTGCAAGCTCTGAAAAGGCTACAAGCTCACCCCCTGTCAGCAGGGGCTAGAGCGGTGTCTGCTTTGGCAGACAGGTCACCGCCTGCTCGTCGTCGGAGGTGAGCACCGCGCCGTAGAATTCCAGAAGCTGCCGCGTGAGCTTCTGCGCCATCAGGTTTTGTGATTTCCCGCCGATTCAGATAACCCGCAGATTTCTTTTCTGACTCAGGCAATCCGTGGGTTTTCTGAATCTGCGGGACTCACCGGATTGTCACAAAACCTGACGACGCGAGGGAATGACCTCCCGGCACCACAGCCAATGCTCTCCGCTAAGGTGGGGTAAGGCCCCATAGAACACCGTCGCAGCAGCGCCTAGCCTGCTTCGTTCCACCAGCCTTGCCTCATGAAAAAATCCACGTGCCTCCTCTTCGTTACGCTCGCCATCCCGGCCCTCGCGATTTCGCAAACAACGGAGAAGCCCGCTCCCGCCCCGATTCCTGAGGTGCCACCCGTTCCGGTTCCTGTCGTGCCGCCAGCGCCTATCCCGGTGGTGCCAACCATTCCGGTTCCTGTGACACCACCTGCGCCTGTCCCGGTGACACCCATGCCCGTCCCTGCGGATACGGAAAAGCCCGGCGAAGCCGCCCCTGTGCCGCTTCCGAAGCCGGAAGACGTTCCTGAGCGAGGAAAAGGTAAGGGCAAGCCGGAAGACAAGGACCAAGACCAACGGAAAAAGCCCGCACCGAAGGACCCCGCCGCCCCTCTTTCGGTCCCGGAGACCCAACCCGTGCCCGTTGTGCCTGCCGAAAGAATGAAGCGCCCTTCTCAACGTCCCACGAAAGGCGATGTCAACGCCCCGCCTCCAGCGGCACCGGTCATCCCCG
>CAXNGR010000063.1:0-10127 GCA_964201265.1 Verrucomicrobiaceae bacterium | reverse complement strand
GTGATGAACTTCGACATTGGCGCGGAACTCGCTGCGGATGAAGGCATCACCGTGAAAACCGTCATCATTGCCGACGACGTCTGCTCCGCCCCACCTTCGGAGAAGCACAAGCGTCGTGGTGTTGCCGGACTCGTGCCGATCACCAAGCTCGCCGGTGCCGCTGCCCAGACTGTCGATTCGCTCGATGAACTCGCACGCATCGCCCAAAAAGCCTGCGACAATACCCGCACCGTCGGCGTGTCCACCAAGCCCGGCAGCATCCCGGCGACTGGCAAGCCGACCTTTGAACTCGCCGATGACGTGATCGGCCTTGGCATGGGCATTCATGGCGAGAAAGGCGTGGGTCTCATCCCGATGTGTACCGCTGATGAACTTGCCGCCAAGATGCTTGATCTCCTCTTTGGTGATGATCTGGCACTCAACGCTGGTGATGAAATCGTCTTCTTCGTCAACAGCCTCGGTAGCACGCACATGATGGAGCTGCTCATTCTCCTGCGTGGCGCAAAACCGATCCTCGAAAAACGCGGCATCAAGATTCATCAGACCATTGTCGATAACATCGTCACCTGCCAGGAAATGGCTGGTGTGAGCTTCAGCATCACCAAGCTCGACGCTGAGCTGAAAAAGCTCTGGGACATGCCCTGCGAAAGCGTCGGCTACACCAAGCTCTAAACCACCCAAGGCCATGAAACTCCCCGAAATCTTCGCCAACCCGGTCAATATTCGCTCCTTTCCCCAGGGAGCCACGATTTTCCAAGCTGGCGACGATTCGGGGGAAATGTTCGTCGTTCAGAGCGGCGAGGTGGAGATCATCATCAACGGGAAAGTCGTCGAGACCGTCGGCCCCGAGGGATTCTTTGGAGAAATCTCCCTCATTGAGGACGCCGCTCGCGCTGCTGATGCCGTGGCCAAAAGCGACTGCAAGCTGGTGCCCGTGAACCGCCATCATTTTCTCTACATGGTCGATGAGATGCCCATGTTTGCCCTCCATGTCATGAAAGGCATGGCGGACCGTCTGCGCAAAGCAGACAAACGCGCGGCGGGTTAGGCGGTGGCAAAGCGTGAGGTTGAAAAGACCAGGTCGGTGCGTACATTTTCCCCATGAACTCAGCCAGCACCACCGAGGCGGGAATTTTCAGCCGGATCATCCAGCCAGAATCGGGCGGATGGTGTGAGGCGGCGGCGCAGGCTATTTTGCAGATGGCTTTTGCCGCTGAGGATCGTGAGCGCATGCGGGTGCTGCTTGAAAAGGCCAAGGCAGACGAGCTGGCGGACTCGGAGCGTGCGGAGCTGCTTAATTTTCAAAAAGCTGGACGCATGCTTGAACTGATGAAGGCCCGCGCCCGCATCTCTCTCCAACAGGCTGCCGCGTGAGCCATGCCGAGACCATCGCGTGAGTTGGAACGCAAGGTGGTCGCTAGGGCGGCTGGCCGCTGCGAGTATTGCCGCCTGCCTGAGCGTGTGTCCGAGCTACCGTTCCACATCGATCACATCATCGCGGAGAAACATCGTGGCCTCACGGTGTTGGAGAATCTGGCCTGGGCATGTTTTTCCTGCAACATTCACAAAGGCGCGAATGTGGCGGGCATTGATCCTGTGACGGATGAGGTGGTTAGGCTTTTTCGTCCACGTCAGGACGCTTGGGAGCAGCATTTTCGCTGGCAGGGAGCTTGGTTGCATGGGTTGACTTCCATCGGGCGTGTGACCGTGGCCGTGCTGGAGATGAATGACCCGGACATGGTTCTGCTGCGGGAGTTGCTCCTCCACGAAGGCGTATTTTGAGACCGGGATTGTGTGATTGACTTCCGGGCCAGAACGCTAACAATCGCCCCGCCATGCCCAAAACCAGCCTCTCCAAAGACGAAGTCAAAGCCATGCTCATTCTCGCGTGCGAGCGCATCATCGCCGCAGAGCCGATGCTCTCCCAAGCCGACCGTGATCTCGGTGATGGCGACCACGGCATGGGCATGGAGCGTGGCATGCGTGCCGCGATTGAAAAACTCAACGCGGGTGAAGTGGAAAGCATTGAAAAAGCCTTCTCCACCGTCGGCATGGCGATGATGAGCAGCATGGGTGGTGCCAGCGGCGCGATCTTTGGCACCTTCTTCCGCAATGGCGGCAAAGCGCTCGATGGCAAAGACACCTTCGATGCCGCCGGACTGGCCGCGTTTCTCAAAGCCGGTGTGGATGGTGTGAAACAGCGTGGTGGTGCCGCCATCGGTGACAAAACCTGCGTTGACGCGATGGAACCCGCCGCGAACAAAGCCGCTGAAGTGGCGGATCAATCCTTGCCCGAGGCGATCATCGCTGTGGCGGCGGCTGCGGATGCTGGCAAAGAAGCCAGTAAGGCCATGATCGCCAAGTTTGGTCGTGCGAAGACGCTTGGAGAGGCCTGCATCGGCTTCCCAGACGCCGGAGCCTGCTCCGTGGTCGTGATCATCGACGCCTTCCGCGATTTCATCGCGGTCTGATCACCGGCTTCTGCCAGTCCCGCCAGAACGTCTCCGTTTGCATCGGGTCAGGCTTGATCTCGATTACGATGGGCACTTGCAGCAGGTCTTCGAGATCATGCACATCATCAGTTTGGACGTATTCCAAGCCCCACATTTGCGCCCAGGGCTCAAAGCTGAGCGAGTGACGGTTTTCGATCACGCTAAGCGCTTTTTCGGAAAGTGAGCGCAGGTTGTTCACGCGGGAGAAGATTTTCCCGCCACCGTTGTTGATGACCACGATGCGCAGTTTCGGATGATCCATCTGCGCGATAATCCACGGCGCGGCCAAATCATAGAGCGTGCTCAAATCTCCCACGATCAGCCAGCATTCGCCGCGATGTGTCGCGCTGGCACCGAGGAAGGTCGAAACGAGGCCGTCGATGCCATTGGCACCGCGATTGGCGAAGAACTCCACGCCCGGCTTGGTGGTCTGCAAGGCTAGGTTCATTTCACGTATCGGCAGGCTGTTGCCCAGAAACACGCGTGATCCTGCGGGAATGACCTGCGCGAGCTGCCGCATCCAGCCTGGTTCTGATTGCGCAAATTTTTCCAGTTCCGCCTCAAACCGCAACACGCCGCAGGATTCACCGGGAGTGGTGCACTTGAGGCTTTGAATCGTTTCCCACGGCAGCGTTGCCACATTCTCTGCCCTCGCCAATCCGCTGAATGCCGAGCGGGTGATGTTGGTGACGCGAATCTTGGCTTGTTCCTCCAAATCCCGCCACCAGCGCCAGCTCGGTACAGCGCCGAGGCGCAGCACATGCGTGGGCCGGGCGGATTGTAGGGCTCGTTCTCCACCGGGAATGAGCAGCGGCTGCAGGTCGCGGAATCCGTGCAGATTTGAGGTCGCCTCGGCCACAATCGGTGCTCCCAGCTTCGCCAGCAGCGGCGCGACTTCCTTCGCATCCGCCGGATGCATGCCTGAGGCCAGCACGAGGTCGCACTCCAAGGAAAGCGGGCTTCCGGCCTCGTCTGCTTTCGGCTTCTGTGCTCCGGAAAAATCCACGCCAGCCACGTTCGTCTCCAGCGGTTCGTCTAGGCAGACATTCAGATGCCTTGGGCGGTCATTCCGCGTCTCATACATCTCGATGGGATCATCCGTGGCATCCCAGTCACCCAGCGGCTGCGCATAGACGCCGAAGAGGCGGAATTGCTCGATCGCTTGAGGTGCGCCGCTGCCGCGATAGCTCTTTGGACGGTCGGCGGTCAGCAGAAACAGCGGCAGGCTTTGATAGTAGGCTTCAATGGTCGCTGGCAGCAGCTCTGCAGCGGCTGTGCCTGAGGTGGTTACCACCGCCACGGGATTCCGTTCTGTCATCATGCGGCCTACGGCGAAAAAGGCGGCGCTGCGCTCCTCAAAGAAGTTCCAAACCTTTAAGCCCTTGCTCGCGAGTAAGGCGGCTACTAGCGGAGCGTTGCGTGCTCCGGCGGCGATACAGACCTCGCGGACACCGAAGTGGACGAGCGTGCTGAGGGTTTGCTGGATGAGCTGGGCCTGGGTCATGAATGCAGCGCCAGCAGACGCAGGACGGCCTCGCGTTTCAACCGCAATTCACGCCATTCGTGATCAAAGGCGCTGCCACCGACGATGCCACAGCCGGAGGGCAGGCTGATCGTGTCTCCCTGCCAGCAGATGCCGCGAATGGCGACGACGACATGCGCGGTGCCGTCATTTTCGATGAAGCCGAAAGGGGCACCGAAAAATCCAGGCACTTTCAACTGCTGGCGGTACTCACGCAGCTTCGCCAGCGCGTTGTCATCTCGCGGCAGGCAGCCGACAGCGGGCGTGGGGTGCAGTTGCGGCACCAGTTGAGCAGGATCGACCTTCGCCCTTAGCTTCACACTCAGGCTTGTTTGAAAATGAACGAGTCCGGCGGTCTCACACAGTGAACGCGGCTTGCGTGTGACTGTGCCGAGCGTCTGCAACTGCTCGGTGAGGTAGCGCACCACGATCTCGTGCTCCTCAATCTCCTTCACGTCGGTCAAAAAGGCGTCCTGATGCCCCGGTTTGGCCGTGCCTGCGAGCGCCATCGTTTCGAGGGACTGATCATGTGTCTTGAAAAGTAGTTCCGGCGTCGCGCCGAGGAATCCGCCATTTTCAGTGATGTGGGCATAGCCCCACATGTTGGCGGGAGCATTCATGACGGCCTGAAGCAGGCGGCGGGGATCACCGGAGACCAGCGTGCCGGTTTCCGTGAGGACCGGGACCATTTTTTCGATTCGCTTGGCCAAAACTTCGCGGCGGATGCGGCGGAAGGCCATTTTGAACCATTCCGTGGCCGGCTTGGCCCAGTTGATCTGCGGGGGTTGCGAGCCGTTGAGGTGAATCGTGCTACCCAGGCTCTCAGGGGTGATGGAATGCAACTTGGTGGGCACTTTCCAGGGCTGTGGATCGCTCAAATCGAAGTCGTTGAGGTAGAAGGCACCTCCCGTCACCGGCGCAGCGGCCAGCGCGGTGAAGGGGCCTTCTCCCAGCCACGCCCGCCCGTCGGGCAGCCTGAACAAAGCGAATTCCATCATGCGAGTTTGCATGCATAGTGAAACGCCTCGCGCAGCGTGCAAGATGGGAAAGTGTCACAACTGAACATCCGTCTTAACGCTCCAGTCGAATCACTTGCATGAAAGCCGCCGAAGAGTTCCTCCGCGTCGCCGCTGACTACCAGCTCGGCTCGCTCGACACGGAGTCACAGCACCCGTTCACCACCTCCTTGTCACAGATGGCGCATGAGGACGTGGCAGAGGCGGTCAAGTTGATGCATCAGGTGGATGTTCATGCGCTGCGGCAGATGCAGGCCAAAGCCGAACCGCTTGCCGATCTTGCGCGGGCAGTGGCTGCTACCTTCGATGCAGGAAGGCGGGTTTTTCTTTGTGGTTGCGGTGCCACGGGCCGTCTCTCGCTGAGCATCGAGATTTTTTGCCGCATGGGCGTTTTGCCATGCCCAGATGCGGAGCGCGTCGTCGCTTTCATGGCCGGTGGAGACCTCGCTTTGATCAAAGCCATCGAAACTTTTGAGGATCACCCCGAATATGGAGCACGACAGCTTGAGGAGCTGGGGTTCGTCGATGGTGACCTCTTGATTGCCACGACGGAAGGTGGCGAGACGCCGTTTGTCATCGGGGCCACCGAACGCGCCGCCGAATTGTCCGCCAACCGTCCATGGTTCCTGTATTGCAACCCTGACGATCAGCTCATCAAGGCCGCCGAGAGGTCCAAGCGTGTGATTCAAAACCGCAAGATTCGCAAACTGAACCTCGCCGTCGGCGCGATGGCAGTGGCGGGGAGCACGCGCATGCAGGCCAGCACGGTGCTCATGGCGGCGATTGGTTTTGCCTTCATGCACATGCGCGATCCCGAACACGCGCCGGAGGAGGTGCTGCAACTTCTGCGGCATCTGGCGCACTGCGACGGGCAGTTCATGGTGCCGTTCATCGAGCATGAGGCGGCGGTGTATGAGCGGGGTGCCTTCGTTCTTTATGAAAGCGGGCGATTTGGCATCACCGTCGTCACCGACACGACCGAGCGCGCGCCGACCTTCAGCCTGGCTCCCTTTGAAAAGCAGGATGATACCGCCGCGCCTGCCGCCTGGTGTCATTTCATCATGCCGGAGCAGCCGGATGCCCGTTTTGCCTGGAAGGCGTTGCTGCATCGCGATCCGCGCACGCTTGAGTGGCCGGATGTGAAGCATCTGGCCGGTGCGGAGGTTCTGGCCTGCTACGATTTCTCCGCACAACTGACCGGGCGGCGGGAAATTCGCACGCAAAACGCGGAACATCTGCTTTTCCGCATCGGCGGCGGGGCAGGGGAGATGGTCTGGGAGTTCGACGGCCTGCGGGAGCGGCTGGATTTGAGCGGCGTGCATGAGTTTCACGCGCATCTGCTGCTCAAGATGCTCATCAACATCCATTCCACGCTCGTCATGGGCCGGTTGGGCCGCTATCTCGACAATCTCATGACCTATGTGAAGCCCAGCAACAACAAGCTCATCGACCGCGCCGTGCGTTATGTCTGCCTGCTGGCGCAGCGCCGCACGGGCAAGATGCCTGCGTATAAAAAGGTGACGCAGGTGTTGTTTGAAGAGCGGGAAAAGCTCCAGCCGGGCGAAGCCATCGTACTCAAGACGCTTGCGGCGCTGGGTCTGACCGTTTGAGACGAGGGATCAGGATGATTCCTCTCCTACTCCACCATGTAGAGGATGCGGCCGCAGCTTTCGCACTGGGTGAGTGAAACGGACTGCTTCAAGGACTGGATGACACCGACGACGACTTTCATGTGGCAGCCGCCGCATTGCGCGTTTTCCATCGGCACGATGGCGGCGTCTCCCTTCTTCGTGAAGATGCGGGTGTAGAGATCGAGCGCGTCGGGATCAATGGGCGCTGCGAGGGTGGCGCGCTCGACCGCGAGGTCTTCGAGGCGTTTTTTCACCCCTTCGGCGCGTTCGTCGAGGTTTTTGAGGTCGTCATTCACCCGCTTCTGGGTTTCGGCCAGTTTGGCCTGGGCGTCCTTGAGTTTCGTTTTGGCGATTTCGAGCGCCTCCATTTGTTCCAACTCACCGTCTTCGAGCTTGGTGACATCATCCTGGTAGCGCTTGATCTCGTGACCGAGGGCGGCGAACTCGTCATTCTTGCGGGTCTCAAACTGCTGGTCTTGGAGACGCTTGATCGAGGTCTGGCGCGTTTGGACGTCGAGTTGGATATTTTTGATCTTCACCTCGATTTCCTTCATGCCGAGGTTCGCGGCCTCCACGGCGGCTTGGTCTCCAGCGAGCTGCATTTTGGCCCGGGCTTGCAGCGTGGGGATGTCTTTGAGGTCTTTTTGCAGGGCGCGGATGCGCTGGTCGCGCTCCTGGAGTTGGATGAGTTTCGGAATGTCTGGAAGCATGCGTCCCTCATGTAAGCCGGTTCGGTTCAAAGTTCCAAGTTCAAAGTTCAGGCTTCGTTCCAGCATGGAAACGTTGAACCGTGAACTTTGAACTTTGAACCTTGAACGAAACCCAGCACGCGCCAGAATCGCGTCTGTTTTTTCCACCATGAAGCCTACTCTCCTCATCCTCGCTGCCGGCATGGGCAGCCGTTACGGCGGTCTCAAACAACTCGACGCGATGGGGCCTTCGGGTGAGGTGGTGCTGGACTACTCGGTGTTTGACGCGATCCGGGCCGGTTTCGGCAAGGTGGTGTTCGTCATCCGCCGCGACTTCGAGGAGCTGTTTCGTACGCAGATCGGCTCCAAGTATGCGGGCCGTATTGAAGTGGATTACGCGTTTCAGGATTTAAACGACCTGCCTGCTGGTTTTTCCGTGCCGGAGGGCCGCACGAAGCCCTGGGGCACGGCGCATGCGCTGCTGGCCGCCGCGAATGTGGTGAACGAGCCTTTCCTCATGATCAATGCGGACGACTTTTACGGTCAGGACGCCTTCAAGAAGATCGCTGCCGATCTGACGCACCCGCGTCCGAGCGATGGCAAGAGCCACTGGTCGATGGTTGGCTTCTATTTGAAGAACACGCTTTCGGAGCACGGCAGCGTGTCTCGCGGGGTCTGCCAGTGCGATGCGCACGGCATGCTGGACACGGTCACGGAGATGACAAAGATCTTCAAACTCGGCCATGGCGCTGAGAATCGCGAGGTGGAGGGCGCTCATGTGCCGCTGACGGGCGATGAAGTCGTCTCGATGAACTTCTTTGGCTTCACGCCAGACATCTTCACGCATCTGCGCCAGGCATTCACCGCGTTCCTCGCGGAGCGGGGAACGGAGCTCAAATCCGAGTGTTATGTCCCGGCGGAGGTGAATTCACTCATCCACGCGGGCAAGGCCGACGTGCGTGTGCTCGAAACCACCGGCAAGTGGTTCGGTGTGACCTATCCTGAGGACAAGGCCGAGGTCGTTGCGAGCATTCGTGCGCTCATCGACGCGGGTGAGTATCCTCAGTCGCTGTGGGGCTGATCAGGATCACTCAAACACGATCAAACTCCGCGCCACTTCGCCGCGCTGGAGCGCGTCGTAGGCTTCGTTGATGCCTTCGAGCGGGTAGCGCTTGGTAATAAGCTCATCGAGCATCAGGCGACCGTGCTGATGCATGCCGATGAGCAGCAGCAGGTCGGTGCGCGGCTGGGTGCTGCCGTAGAGGCTGCCACGCAGCGTTTTTTCGGCATAGACGAGCTGGTTGACGTTGATGGAGGCACGATCTGCCGCGCTGGTGATGCCGACCATCACGCACATGCCGCCTTTCTTCGTCGCATCGAAGGCCTGCTCTGCCGTTTTGCCGGAACCGTAGGCTTCAAAGGCATAATCGACGCCTTTGCCATCGGTGAGGTCTTTGATGGCCTGGACTGGATCTCCCGCGTTCGCATCGACGTAATTTGTGGCACCGAACTGCCGTGCATCGCCTTCTTTGTGGGAGAATTTGTCCACGGCGATGATCTGCCGCGCACCGGCCATGCGTGCACCTTGAATGATGTTCAAACCAATGCCGCCGCAGCCGATGACGGCCACGGTGCTGTTCGGCTGCACCTTGGCCGCACGTTCCACCGCGCCCACGCCGGTAATGACGCCACAGCCGATCAGCGCGGCTTTTTCGAAGGAGAATTCCTTGGGAATCTTCACCACTGAGGCCTGCGGCATCGTGGAGAGCGAGGAAAAGGCCGAGACGCCTGCGTAGTGGCGGATGCTGTCGCCTGCCGCGTTTTGGAAACGTGTGGTGCCATCGGGCATGAGGCCGGTGAAACGCATCGCGGTGCCCATGTCGCACAACGCGGGGCGACCGCTGCTGCAATACTCGCATTTTCCGCAGGAGCCGCGCCAGACGAGGATCACATGATCCCCGACTTCAACAGCGGTCACGCCCTCGCCCACGGCCTCGATCACGCCGCTGCCCTCGTGGCCGAGGATGATCGGCATCGGCATGGAGAGGTCGCCTTTCATCACATGCAGGTCGCTGTGGCAGACGCCCGCCGCCTTCATGCGCACGGTGACCTCGCCTTTCTGCGGCGGCAAAACGTGTACCTCCTCAATGCGCAGAGGCTTCTTCGCTTCATACAAAACGGCGGCGGGTGCGAGTGTGGACATCGTGGCTGAGTGGGTTGGCACACAATCATCATGCCGTGGAACGAGCGAAGACCAAAGATCAAACCTCGAATTTTCAGTGACCCGGGCTAGGCGAGAGACCGCTATGGCGCATAATCTTGTCCGCACGCTCTCAGAGTCGTTGCGCTGGCTTCCCTGCTGGGCGAGTGTACCAGTCAGAAACCGCATGCTGCGCATTATCGGAAGAAACACGCTCAATCTCGTCCAGGCCATGGGCGACTTTGCTCTCTTCACCGGCATCTCGTTTCGTTCCGCCATCGGTTCGCGGAAAATCATCCGCCGCATTGCCCGTGCGGCTTTTGAGCAGGGCACGCGCTGCCTGCCAGTGATTTTGATCGTGGGCATGTTCACCGGGCTGGTGCTTGGTTTGCAGGGGTATTATGTGCTGAACCGCTTCGGCTCGGAGAGCCTGCTCGGCGCGCTAGTATCCCTCAGTCTCGTGCGTGAGCTGGGACCGGTGCTGGCGGCGCTCATGCTCGTGGGGCAGGCGGGATCGGCCCTGGCGGCCGAGCTTGGCATCCAACGCAACTCGGAGCAGATCGCGGCGCTGGAAACC
>CAXNGR010000062.1:0-10265 GCA_964201265.1 Verrucomicrobiaceae bacterium | reverse complement strand
CTTAAAGCTCGATCTTCTGCACCACGAAGCCACGCTGGCCGATGAACCTGTGAAACTCACCCCCACCGAGTTCGCATTACTCAAAGTCCTCGCGGAGTACGCGGGCCGCATCGTGACACAAAATCAAATCGTGAAGCAAGTCTGGGCCGGTCAAAGCAGCGATCCCAGCGAAGGCCTCCGCGTTCACATCAATCACCTGCGCAAGAAACTCGGCGAACGGGGCGTCCGCATCGTGAACGAGCCAGGCATCGGGTATCGGCTGGAAGAGTCCTGAATCTGTTTCCATCATGCCTGCGTCAATCCTGGGCATGATTTCAGGCTTTTCATGGTTCTGAGTCTGTGATTCATGGCGGGATGTCCATGTCTCCGACTTCTGATGCTGACTCACCCACCTTCATGCGCCGTGCCTGGCTGGTGGTGGGGTTGTTGTTCCCGGTGGCGCTGCTGAACAACCTGGACCGGCAGATGAACGCCTCCATGAAGGTGTCGGTGATGGGCGACATTCAGGACATCGGCAGCGAGGCGAACTGGGGGCACATGCTGGCGTCGTTCAAGTGGGTGTATGCCATCTTCAGTCCGATCGGCGGCTACATTGCGGACCGCTTCAGCCGCAAGCTGACGATCTGCGGCAGTTTGTTTGTCTGGTCGCTCATCACTTGGCTCACCGGGCATGTGGGCAGTTTCAACGAGCTTTACTGGGCACGCACGATGATGGGCATCAGCGAGGCGTTTTACATTCCGGCGGCGCTGGCGTTGATCGCGGATTATCACACCGGCGGCACTCGCTCACGGGCCGTGGGCGTGCATCAGATGGGCATTTACTGCGGTGTGATGGTTGGTGGCTTCGCGGGATTCGTGGCCGATGCGCCTGACCTGGGCTGGCGCTTCATGTTCGACTTCACCGGGCTGGCTGGCATCCTTTATGCCATCCCGCTGCTGTTTCTGCTGCGCGACGTGCCACGTCAGACCAGCCTGGACAGCTCCGGTGCCGTCTCCGCGAAGCCTTCTGTCGGAGTGGCGGTCGTCGAGCTGCTGACGAACCGAAATTTTATCCTGCTCGTGATGTATTTCACGCTGCCTGCGCTCGCCGCATGGGTGGTGCGTGATTGGATGCCCGCGATTTTGCAAAAAGCCTTCAACATCAGCCAGGGCAAGGCCGGCGTGTCAGCCTCGCTTTACTGGCAGGGCGCGGCGCTGCTCTCCGCCATCCTCGGGGGCTGGTTGGCGGACCGCTGGATTCGCAAAAGCGAGCGCGGGCGAATCCATGTGAGCGCCATCGGCATGATGCTCATCGTGCCCGCGATGTTCGGTGTGGGCAACGCCCCTGCCTTGAACTCCTTCGCGCTCGCCATCGCCGCATTGATCTTGTTCGGCGTTGGCTGGGGCTTCTTTGACTGCAACAACATGCCGATCCTTAGCCAGATCGTGCGACCCGAGCTGCGTGCCACCGGCTACGGCCTCATGAATTTCGTCAGCATGATGTGCGGCGGTGTGGCTGACTGGGGTTTCGGGGCCATGACAGATCGTGGCGTGCCGCTGAACATGATCTTCGGTGTCTTCGCTCTCGTCTGCGTCGCTTCGCTCGTGATTGTACTCATGATTCGTCCCAAGCCGGGAACTTGAGCGGCTTCACCCTCCGCAAACTTTGCACGCCTTCCCTTCCGTGGCCTGGCACGCCGCGCCTGAGCCAAAGAAGCGGCACTTGGAGTTGTGACGCGTGCCAGACTTGCTCAGACTCCAGCCAGTGGCCGCGCCGGGTGGCGGCGCGGTGCCTGCGGCAGTCTTGGCCGGCGGCGGTGTCTTAGCGACTTCACGGGCGGAGACCACCAGCACGCAGGTTTTGCGCAGAAAATCGGCGGCCACGGACTTGTCGTCGCCGATGCTGCCGCGTTTCAGTTCCGGCACGCCGGGCAGACGTTTGTCCTTGCCGCCCTCGATGCACAGTTCGTCCAGAATATCACTGCGATGGCATTCCGTGATGCCACGCGGCGTTGGCGGGCTGCCGGATGCTTGCGAGGATGAGGAGCGTGCTCCCAATCTGCGTGTCTCAGGCGAAAAGAACACGCCGATCACCTCCAGGCGGTCGTTCAGCACAAAGCCGCCGACCGCGTCAGGCACCAGCGGCGCGTCGTGTTGGAAGAGGGTGGTGTCGATCAAACGGCTCACGATGCCGGTGGTCATCGTCACGGGCTCAAAGCCGCGTCGTGTCGTGTTCAGCGTCAGAGAGGCCACCACGATGCCCTGGCCGAAAACCACCGGCTCTCTCGGGATGAAAGCTCCCGCTGGCAGCTCGACGCCGGAGCACTTTAGCAACGCCAGACCGCGCTTTGTGTCGTTTTTGACCACCGTCGCGGGCAAATCTTTGCCCTCGTGATGAATCGCTACCGGATGATTTCCCTCCGCGAAGGCCGAGTCGGTGATGAAGTGGCCTTTTCCAATAGGCAGTCCCAATCCGCGCACCATGATCTTCTCCATCAGCGGTTCCACGATCAGCGGTGCCTGTTTCGCCGGATCGCCTCCGCTCGCGGTTTGAATCATGAGCGCTGTGTTGACGGCCTCGTCCAATTTCAGGCTGTAGGCGCTGATTAGTGTGTTCGTGCCATCCAACGCCTGAAACGTGCGCGCCCCGGCGTGATACAGCGTCTTCGCCATCACCCTTGTGCCACGCTCTGCGATGACATCGTTGCTGGTCAGCACCAGGAACGGCGCTCCCGAGGCCACCCAGATCCCCGGCTGTCCCAGCAACTCGTTCACCAAGCGGCAGAGAAAACCCTCTGGCAGCACCTGCGTCACCTCAAAGTTCAGCGGTTTTGCCTTCAATGCGGACTCCAGCGTCACCTGGGCCTGCTGGGCGAACTGCTGATCTTCTTTGGAGAAGGCTGAGTCAGGAACGACCGTCGATTTCCCATCTTTGGTCTTCAACAACAGCTTCCCATCTTTCAACCCGGCGAACTCGGCCTCCAGCGTGCGCGATCCATCGCTGCTGCGCCACTCACGCGCCGGAAGTGAAGTGCCGAACATGCCCAAGACGAGAAAAAAGTTCCGCCAGTTCATGGCGACGATCCTAGGCCCAAAGCCGAGTCTGGCAACTGCCCTTTGCTGCCGTTAAAATGAGCGGATGGCTGCTGTGCGTAGAAATGACGCGCCTTTCTTGAGTGTAGGATAAGGACCAAGGGTTCCGAAGCGCTACCTGGTCTTGATGCAGATGCTCTGGGTTTGGCAGGATTTAGTGACCATGCTGGGATTTTCACAGGAGATGGAAGCGTCCTTGAACATGGGCGTGACTCCTGCTTTGCTGCCCATTAAGTGGTTGCCACTGCCTTTCGTAAGTCACGGAAGGTTCAGTCCCATCGTCGCGAAGGTCGTGGCGGGCATCCTGACCACATTTCTCCCCAGAAACGTGTCTTGCTTTGGATCAACTCCCAGCGATCCCTGGAACGCGCCTCTGGCCAGTCCATTTCCCAGCCTTTTGAATCTCAGTGAAACAGAAAAATTCGAAGTCCGTCCATGTGCTCATCGCATGCGGCGGCACCGGGGGACATTTGTTCCCCGGCATCGCCGTGGGTGAGGTTTTGGCCTCACGCGGCCACCAAGTCACCCTGCTCATCAGCGAAAAGAAAATCGACTCCCTAGCCGCCTCCGGTCACAAAGAACTGCGTTTTGAAAAAATGCCCTTTCTGGCGATGCCGAAGCCGTGGTCGCCGAAAATGATCGGCTTCCTCAAGGGCCTCTGGCAGGGCACCAAAGCCTGCCGCAAGCTCATCCGCGACCAGAAGGTCGATGTCGTGCTCGGCATGGGTGGCTTCACCTCGTTTGCCCCTCTGTATGCGGGCCGCAAAGAGGGCTGCACCACGCTCATCCACGAAAGCAACGCCATCCCCGGCAAGGCGAACCGCCTCAACGCACGCTACAGCGACATCGTCCTCTGCGGCCTAGACGCCTGCAAGGCGCACTTTCCCAAGCATGACGATGTGCGCGTCGTCGGCACGCCGATCCGCAGCAACATGCGCAAGCCGAACAACGATGACGCGCGTGCTTTCTTCAAGCTCGACAAGGACAAGCGCACGCTCTTGATCATGGGCGGAAGCCAGGGGGCACGTGGCGTGAACCGCGCCGTCGGCCAGGCGCTCGATCAGTTTGAAAAAATGGGCATCCAGGTGCTCCACATCGCCGGGCCGACCGATTACGAGGAGGTGCGGGACGTTTACGCGAAGATTCCTCTGCTCAAGCAGCACGTCGCCGCATTCTGCCATCGCATGGATCTCGCGTATCGCGTGGCCGACCTCGCCATCGCGCGATCAGGGGCGTCCTCCATGTCAGAGCTGGCCTACTTCGGCGTGCCGAGCCTGCTGGTGCCCTATCCTCATGCGGCAGAGGACCACCAGACCCGCAACGCGGAGATCTTTGACAAAGCCGGTGCCGCCAGACTCATGCGCGAAAGCGATTTGAACGCCGACACCCTCGCCGACGCCGTGCGCGCTGTCTTTAACGACTCTCGCAAGGCCGGGGAGATGAAGAAGGCCGCGCAAAAGCTCTCCGTGAAAAATTCTGCTGAAAAAATCGCCGAGCTGATCGTCAAGGAAGCCGCCCGGTGAAGCAGGTCGGCTTCGCGGCATCGAACAAAAGATTGCCGCAGGCCGTCCGAGTCGGCTATCCTGCGTTTAAAGCCGCCCTCGCCATGAAAAGCCTTCTCCTCGCCGCCGCTGTGCTGATGACACCGTTTTTGTCCGTCAGCGGCCAGCTCTCCAAAAATCGCTCATCTCTCAACTTGGAGCCAGGCACGTTTTCCGTGGAGGGCATGACGCCGAAGCCAGTCGTGCTCAAAGTACAGCTTGAGGCCCCGTTGTATCCCACCAGCAAGTTTCAAGGTGCGCTGGGTTCCTTTGCCCCCGGCACTCTCGTCACCTTGATCGCCATGTCCGACACTGCCTATCGTGTGCGTGGCCGGGCGCGTCATGGCGATGTCGCGGGCTGGATTCGGCAGACCGACGTCATCTCCGCTGATCCAAACTTGGCTACTAACCTCAAAAAACTTTTGGAACGCACGCAGAAAGTCGAGGAGCTCATCCGAAACCGTCAGGTCGCCCTCGGCATGACCAGCGAGGAAGTGAAGGCCTCTCTTGGCAAACCCTCCCGCACCAGCGCGAAGATCAACGCCCAGGGGAAGGAGGAGAAACTCGAGTTCAGCATCTATGAACGAGTGCCGCAGACCACCACCGGGCGCGATGCCTTCGGCCAGCTAGTGCAGACCGTGGTTTATGTGAAGGTCGAGGTCGGCACGCTCGCAGTGAATTTCAAAGACGGTGTTGTCTCCGAGATCGAGGAAACCAAAGGCAATCCGCTCGGCGGAGGTGGCGTGCAGATCATCCCGCCGCCGCTGTTTGGCTTCTGATCAAAGCAGCGCCGCTTTTACGCGCTCGGGTGTCCATCCCGCCGCACGCAGGCTGCGCAAAGACCGTGCATCATCCCGTTTCGCCAGACGTTTGCCGGTTTCGTCCGTGATCAGCCGATGGTGATGCCATTCCGGCACCGGCAGGTTCAGCAACTCCTGCAACAAGCGATGCAGATGCGTCGCCTCCAGCAAATCCTCGCCGCGTGTCACCAGCGTGATGCCTTGCAACGCGTCATCGACCACCACGGCGAGATGATAGCTTGCGGGCGTGTCTTTCCGCGCCAGCACCACATCGCCGAAGACATCCGGCCTCGCGGTGAAGCTGCCATGGCCGCGGTCCGACCAGACCAGCTTTTGTGAGACAAGCCGCGTGGCTTTGGCGACATCCAAGCGCAACGCATACGCCTCGCCCTTTGCGATGCGTTCCGAACGTTCAGTTAACCCGCGATTCCGGCACGTCCCCGGATACAGCGGCCCATCCGGTCCCTGCGGCGCGTTTCCAGCGCGAGCGATCTCCTCCTGAATCTCCCGCCGTGTGCAAAAGCAGGGATAAAGCAGGCCCAGAGCCTCCAGCTTCGCCAAAGCGGCGCGGTAATCATCCCAGTGATCGCTTTGCCACCGAACGGGCATCTCCCAACTCAATCCCAGCCACGCCAGATCCTCAAAAATCGCCTCCTCATACTCCGGCCTCGCCCGTGTGCCGTCGATGTCCTCCAACCGGATCAAGAACCGCCCGCCTGCTGCTTTTTCATGCGCGAACAACGCCGCATACGCATGCCCCAAATGCAGCCATCCGGTGGGGCTGGGGGCGAATCGGGTGACTGCAGGCATGCTCAGACCTTCCTCGACTTGACCACGACATCGCCGTTCACGAATTTTCCTCGCATCTCATTGCGAAAGACATGCAGATCGGGACGCACAATGCCGTGCGTGTTGTCGCATTTCACCTTCGTGGCCGGTAGCACAGGTGATTCCTCCCAGCCGCTGTGTGTCGTGTCCATGCCGCTGCCTTGAAGATAAAGAGTGTGGTCGAATTTCTCCTTCGCATGCACTTTGCCGTCGTGAATGTGTAGCGTCGGGAAGAACACCGTTCTCGCCAGCGCTGTTGGAAACGAAAATGCCATTGGATGTATTTGCGCCTTGCCTTGTTTCAGTTTGAAGACAGCAAATCCAAAGTCCATATAACCTGGCAGCTTCGTCCACACGCCTTCGGGTAATCGAAAGCGGGCATCCAGTCGGCTGAAATCGGCAATCGTCGGCACAAAGCTCGCGTCGTAAGCGCCGACGGAAACCACACGCAGGGCCTCCCTGGGCGCTGCCACTGCTACCGGCGCTTTGGCACCATAGTTGTATTGGACCTGAAACAGCTTCCATAGATCCTCAAATACCGTTTCATACTTTGAGAGGTCATAAAACCTCATCGCGTCCTCGCCCACACCCTTCTTGACCGGAACCGGCAGCACCATCGCCAGATCCTGCGGAACCTTCACAGACATCTGGTAAATGAGCGCCTGGCGTCCATCTGTTCTCAATCGCGCGAAGATGCGGGTGTTTTTGACTTCCTCGACTTTTCCAGTGAAGCAGCACATGATGTCGCATGCTAATCAACCACCCCGTTTTTTGTCCAGCATGAATCTCTCCGACCTCGTCTCCTATCTCGACACCGAACTGCGCATCGCGGAGATCGCGGATTACTCGAACGCGCTCAACGGCCTCCAGCTCGAAAATCACAGCGGCGAGGTCAGCAAGATCGTCGCCGCCGTCGATGCGACGCTGCCAGTGATGCGGAAGGCGGCTGCTGCGGGGGCGGATTTGCTCATCGTGCATCACGGCATGTTCTGGACGGGCCTGCAAACGTGGACGGGGCCGGTGTTTCAGAAGATGAAGGTGGCGCTGGATGCCGGGCTGGCGGTTTACAGTTGCCATCTGCCGCTGGATTTTCATCCCACGCTCGGCAACGACGCAGTTCTGGCCCGTTCGCTTGGCTTTGAGCCTTGCGGTCACTTCATGAAGACCAAGGGCACCGAAAATGGCGCCAAGATCGAGACGGAGGTTAGCCGTGATGAACTGGTGAAGCGTCTGGAGGCCGCGACGGGTTCGAGAGTGCATGTTTGCGCTGCGGGGCCAGCGGTTTGCCGCAACATCGGCATCATGACCGGCGGAGCGGGCTCGGAAGTCGCCGCCGCAGCAAAGTCGGGCATCGACACCTTCATCACCGGCGAAGGCCCGCACTGGAGCTACACGCTGGCGGAAGAACTCGGCATCAATCTCATCTACGGCGGCCACTACGCCACGGAGACCTTCGGTGTGAAGGCGCTTGCCGCGCACATTGAGGCGAAGTTCGGCATTCCATGGAAGTTTGTCGATCATCCAACGGGCTTGTGAAGCCATGAACTCGTCGCACTCATTGGCTCGGCGGGATGCCTTTTTCCTCCACGAAGGCGCGGCTGAAGTGGGAAAAGCTTTGGTAGCCGGCTTCGGAGACGTTGCAGCGGCCGGTGGCGATGCGCCCCCTTCGGAAGTCGGCCTCCTGCGACCTACAGGCAGCGCTTGTTGAACGGCCTCTCTACCTGTAGAACAGTGCCATCACAGCATGGTCATCAAGAGCCGACAGCCCTCCAGTCAAAGTCTCGAACTCTTCGCCGCCGAAGAGTTCCTCGGTGATGATTTGCTCAAGATGAAAACGGCTCCCTCCGACGAACGCGGTGCCATCTTTACCCGCCCGGAGGTCGTGGACTTCATGCTCGACCTCATCGGCTACACACCGGATCGGCCGCTTTGGCAGCTTCGGTTGCTGGAGCCTTCTTTTGGTGGCGGTGAGTTTTTGCTAAGGGCGGTCGAGCGGCTGCTAGAGGCTTCTCACAAGGCCAAAATCCAGGCTCGTGAGCTGGCGAGCGCTATCCAGGCGGTGGAACTGCATCGCGATACTTTTGAGCAAACCCGCAGCGAACTCGCCCAGCTGCTGAGTGCCAAAAAGGTGCCTTCGAGCACGGCTTCAATGCTTTTGGATGCTTGGCTGAAGAACACTGACTTCCTGCTGGAAGATTGTCGCGACCCTTTCGACTTTGTGGTCGGCAATCCGCCGTATGTGCGGCAAGAACTGATTCCAGCCAACCTGCTCGCCGAGTATCGGCAGCGGTTCACCACCCTCTACGACCGTGCTGACCTTTATGTGCCCTTCATGGAGAAGTCGCTCGGGCTGCTGAATGCCGAAGGCCAGATGTGCTTCATCTGCTCCGACCGCTGGATGAAAAACCGCTACGGCGGCCCACTGCGGTCGCTGATCTCCTCCAGCTACTCACTGCGCTACTATGTGGACATGGTGGGCACAGCGGCCTTCCAGACAGAGGTCACGGCGTATCCGGCCATCACGGTCATCCAGCGGGGGCACTCGGATGAGAAGCCCTTGCTGGCGCACCGCCCGGAGGTTTCGAGTGAAGCGCTGAGCCAGCTTCACCGCATCTTCACGGGTCCGCCTTCGGGCTACAACGGCACGGTGAGCATGCTCGCCGCCAATCCACGCGGCGATGAACCTTGGCTGCTGGAATCTGATGCGCAGCCCTCAATGGAGCTCGTGCGCAGGCTGGAGGCTGCCTTTCCCACATTGGAAGAAGCGGGATGCAGCGTTGGCATCGGCGTCGCCACGGGTGCGGACAAGGTTTACATCGCTCCGTATGAGGAACTGGATGTCGAGGATGAGCGAAAGCTGCCCTTGGTGATGACGAAGGATATTCTCGAAGGCGAAGTGCGCTGGAAAGGTCTCGGCGTGGTGAATCCTTTCGAGGAAGACGGCACGCTGGCGGATTTTGCGGCCTATCCACGCTTCGCCCGCCACATGAACCGGCACCGCGTGGCGCTGCAAAAGCGTCACTGCGCCCAGAGAGCCAACGGTTCATGGTATCGCACCATCGACCGCATCACACCGTCGCTCACGGCGAAGCCGAAGCTGCTCGTGCCCGACATCAAAGGCGAGGCAAACATCGTTCTCGAGGAGGGGAAGCTCTACCCCCATCACAATCTCTACTACATCACCAGCGAACACTGGCCGCTGAAGGCGCTGCAACGAGTGCTGCAATCCGGCATCGCCCGGCTTTTTGTCCGCGCCTACTCGACGAAGATGCGTGGCGGCTGCCTTCGCTTTCAGGCTCAATATCTGCGACGCATTCGGCTTCCTCTCTGGAGCAGCATTCAGCCTGCTTGGCAGAAAAAGCTCTCAGACGACAGCCAGCCTGTAGAGCCACTGCTCGCCAAGATTTACAGGCTGGAAGCTGACGACCTCTCTCACCTGCAATCCTGACATGGCTATTTCTCTCGCAAACTACGAAACCAAGGTCCGCAAAGCCGTGAAGAGCTTCTGGACGGGCCGTGACGAAGCCCGGCTCAAACAAGCCGCTGGAGGCACGAGCGACCGAGGCGAACGTGCCGCAGTCACCGCCGGGAAAAACATGAACGGCTTTGTTTCACTCATGGAAGACCTCGTTCGTGGAAACGGGCTCAAGTCAGCGGACATCCATCTGAGTCGCCGCCTGCTCACCTTGCCCGGTTTCTTTCGACCAACGAAGCTATGGGACATCGTCATCATGGATCGCGGCACGCTGGTGGCCGCGCTGGAGTTTAAATCGCAAGTGGGTCCGTCTTTCGGTAACAACTGCAACAACCGGGCCGAGGAAGCCATCGGCACAGCGCATGACTTTTGGACCGCTTATCGTGAAAGTGCCTTTGGTGACGTGCCGAGGCCTTTTCTTGGCTGGTTGATGCTCGTGGAGGATGCCGAAGCGTCCCGTGCGCCAGTGCGAGATTACTCACCGCACTTCCCCGTGTTTCCCGAATTTCGAAACGCCTCCTACCTGGACCGCTACCACCTGCTTTGCAA
>CAXNGR010000061.1:0-10319 GCA_964201265.1 Verrucomicrobiaceae bacterium | reverse complement strand
GACACGCTGCACACTGGCGCGGCGTAGAACGACGTGAGCTTCATGCCCTCCCGCGCCATGCGGTCGAGATGCGGCGTCTTCTGCTTCACCGCCCCAAACGGCCCGATGTCGCCGTAGCCGAGGTCGTCGATGAAGTGGATGATGATGTTCGGAGCGCCTGCGGCGGCATGGAGCAGGGAGCACGGGTCAAGGAGCCAGAAGAGGACGAAGAGGCAGAGGAGGAGGCGCATGGGCTTTTTTGAACGATGGAGATGATCAAAACCTTCCGCGATGAAAAACGGGCCACATCACGAGTTGCGGACCGTTTTGACGCGAAAACGCACCCTGAGCCAAAGATTGACGCCAGCCTCAGGTGAGCCTAAAAATAGTTTCAAATGGCAAAAACACTTCCCAAGTCCAAATCGACCGCCAGAGCGCCCCTCGCGAGAAAGCGGCCTGCGCGGAAAGTCGTCTCCCTGACGACGAAAAAGCCTTTCGAGGGCATTGTCGATGCCTGCGTGCGGGTTCCGAGCGGGCAGACTGCCCTCCAGGTGCTCTCGCCCGGTCATTTGATCCAGATGCTGAAAGCGGGCCTGCCTGTGCAGGAGCTGAATGAACTGCGCGGCCATCTGGCGATGCCGATGGATAAGCTGGTGCCAATGCTCGGCATCTCCAAAGCCACACTGCATCGCCGTAAAAGCTCAGGACGACTCGACGTGGCGGAGTCCGACCGCGTGGTGCGTTTTGCTCGGCTGTTGGGCCGCGCGGCGGTCGTGATGGAGTCGCTGGAAAATGGCCGCCGCTGGCTCACCTCATCGCAGGTAGGACTCGGTGGCGCGGTGCCGCTGGACTTTGCGCAGACCGAGGTCGGCGCTCGCGAAGTGGAGAATCTGCTCGGTCGCATCGAATACGGCGTCTATTCATGAAACGGCGAGCCTGGCGCATCGTGAAGGCCAAACACGCGGCCACCGCCTTTGATGGCGAAGGTGCACGACTCTTCGGTGGCCGGTGGAATTCACCCGGCACACGGATGATCTACACCAGCGCTACGCTTTCCCTCGCAGCCCTCGAAAGTCTCGTCCACCTCAGCCCGCCGGTCCTATTCAAGTATGTGGCCATCCCGGTCGAGTTTGATGAATCCCTCATCGAAACACTGCCCGCATCCGCCCTGCCCGCCGACTGGACCGAAGAACCGCCGTCACCCTCCACCAAAAGCATCGGCGACCGCTGGGTCAAAGAAGCCCGCTCCGCCGTGCTGGAAGTCCCGAGCGTGATCATCAACGCCGAACCCAACTACCTGCTCAACCTGGAGCACCGCGACTTCAAAAAGGTCAGCATCGGGAAACCCGTGCCGTTTGCGTTTGATCCGAGGTTGCTGTGAGGGAAGGCGACGTAAGCCTCAAACCTTCAGGCCGAGCAAAAGTCGGACTTCTTCACGGATGGTTCTTCGCATCGGCCAAAGCGCGACTGATCTGGGTTTGAACTGGTTCGGAAATTATTCAGGAAACGAGCAGTGCATTCGATCGACCTAAGCTTCGGGCGCTCACTTCGTAAGTGCTTGGGCGGTAGGCTGTGCCACGCCGACCTCTTTAAACGCTGTGGCAAGAATATCAGACAGTACACGCTGTCCAACAGGGCGAACTCCGTCCGACCAAAATTCCTGATCAAATGTGTAGCCATCCATCTTCTCTTGAATGCTGACTTTGATTGCCCCCGGAACTTCTTCGTAATTCCGGTTATGCTTCCAGTTTTTGTCCTTCTCAGGGGAAACTGTGTCTGGCAAGAGCCTCAAAACCACCTCAGACAGTGTCGTGTTCAGGAATGGGCAATGCCTGAAGCGGTAAAGTCGGGTTGCGAGTTCATGTCGAATTCGCTGCTTGTCGAATCTCCAAACATATTTTGGGCCTAGCAGTCCACCTTTCTCCCAAGAACCGAATGAAAACCATTCGCTCCATTCCACCCAATCGAGACGTGCTTGCTTGCATCCCCATGGATTGATTCTGTTTTCATCTTTGCCGAAACAGTATTCGACTGGCCTGTAAGAGGTTGTGCGTTGCGCTGCGCACCATGCAAAGCCGAACATTTCTTCCCAAGAGGTTTCGATGCCATCCAAGAACACTTTTTTGTTTCTGATGCACGAAAGCGATTCTGCCAGCGGCAGTGCGTCGGATACGGCTCCAGAGCTGAATGTGGCAAGATGCCAAGCCTTCTTCATTTTCAGACATGTCTGATAGCTGTCCGAAGCCTTTGCGAGTTCCAAGGCTTTTGAAAAGGATGCGGCTGTTGAATCCGCAAACTCGATAGCTAACCCCTTCTTTGGTATATCAAAATCAAGTTGAACAGCCTCCTCTTTTCTCGATGAGAGAGGCGAACCACACTTTGGACAAAAGCTGGCATCGGGGCCGGAAGCGGTTCCACACGAAGAGCAGGCCTTCTCTTGCTTTGAAAGAAAATCGACGACCTGCGAAATCAATCGGTCGAGTTGATCTTGGTAAATGCCGATCTTCTCGCAGAGGCCAGCGATAAGGCTGGATTCAGCCTGCTCAAGTTCTGCATCGGCATAAGCAACGCGAAGAATACATTCGAGGTTGGCTACTTGATCAGCGAAACTTCCCCCCGGGGTGAGGTGGTAATCCCCTTGCTCGACGAGCTTCGCTGCTTTCGTAAAGTCGCCTTTCTTAAAATTGAACTCTGAACGAATTGCTTCGAGTTGAGCGCTCTCTCCTGTCGATAACTGGCCATTGGCATGAGCAACGGCAATAATGTTCGCCAAGAATGGAATCGGATCGGTAATCATGATCGAAGAGAGAGTGGTGAGTTATCAAAGTCTGCCCGCTGGCAGATGACAACATGGTTTTGACTACTTCACCACCGGTCCCGTGCCTTGTGGCCGACTCGTGCGTGGTTTTTCGATCTTCGTGGAACTTCCAAAATGGGATGAGTGTCCGGCCACGGAGGCGAAAATCGGCGCATCGCGGGACTTGTGGGAGACGTTTATTTGGGCCACAGACTCCGCCATGTCCCTCCAGACCTACCACTTCCTCCATCTCATCGGCCTGATCTTTGTCTTCATCGGCTTCGGCGGCCTGCTCTCCAGCGAAGGGGCCAAGAAGGCCATGATGTGGCACGGCATCGGCCTCGTCATCAGCTTGGTCTCCGGCTTCGGCATGCTGGCGAAGATGGGCATCATGGGCGCGATGCCCCCCTGGGTGTGGATCAAGATCGCGTTGTGGCTGGTGCTCGGCTTCCTGCCCGTGCTCGCCAAGCGCCGCGTGCTCGCCGCGCCTTTGGTGGTGCTGATCGCCGCCGTGATCGGCGGCGTGCTGGGCTACATCGGCTACTTCAAGCCGGTGTATTGAGGTTCGGGCACTGCAGGCCCACCTTCAGTCGGTCCCGGAATGACAAATGACACAGCCTGGAACGCTGCTTCGCGGTCTGAAGTGTCGTGAAGACAGGCCTGTCGCCCGCAGGTAGAGACAAATCAGAAGTCTGCTGGGAATCACCAAAGCGGATGACCTGAGGTGCGTGCCGCAAACCACCACGCTGGGTGAGTATGGCAAACCGAGTCAGACAGCAGAATGGTTTATTGATTCTGCTGTCCCCATTCTGCTGTCGATTGCTTTTCTGGCAGATGGATTCAGCAAACGTGATGACGTGAAGTACACGAACGACTTCGCTCAAGCCCCCAGCGCCTTGCTCTTCTCTGTCGCGGCACGCACGGCCTGGATCAGGGCGTTGCGCAAACCGTGTTGCTCCAGCTTTTCCAGACCCGCGATCGTGGTGCCGCCGGGGCTGGTGACTTCATCACGCAGTGCGGCGGGATGCTTGCCGCTGAGCAGCACCATTTCGGCGGCTCCTGCGACTGTTTGCGCGGCGAGACGCACCGCAGCAGCTCGTGGCAGGCCCATGAGCACACCGCCATCGGCCAGCGCTTCGATCACCGTGTAAACATAAGCCGGGCCGCTGCCGGAGAGACCGGTGACGGCATCGAGCAGCTTTTCCGAGACCTCATCCGCCGTGCCGACGGCACCGAGGATCTTCGTGGCGAGCGCGGCATCCTTCGCGTTCGCCTTGCTGCCACGCGCAAACGCCGCCGCGCCGACGCCGACGAGAGCGGGCGTGTTTGGCATGCTGCGGATGACTCGCTGCTTATCACCCAGCCACGTCTCCAAATTCGCGAGCGAGACTCCCGCCGCGATGCTGAGGTAAAGCCGCGAGCCTTTGACCTCGGCGAGCGCAGCGCACAGCGCCTGCATGTCTCCTGGCTTCACGGCCAGAATGATCACGTCCGAGACTGCCGCGACCTCGGCGGGCGTGCCGGTGATGGATTTGCAGGTGAGGCATTTGCGCAGGCCGTTCACCGCCTCGGGCATGACATCGCTGAGCGCCACATGGAGGCTGCCTTTGCCAAGCGCCTGCTCCACACCGCGCAGCAATGCGCCGCCCATTTTCCCACAACCGATGAGTCCGAGTTTCAACATGCCGCGACTGTGCGGCGGAGATGACATTCCGCAAGCGCGTCAATCTTCCCTTGCACAACGCCGGGGATTTTTGCCATGCTCGGATAAATCACCGGCCAAAAATGCCCGACGACCACTTTCATCCCGAAAAACTCCTGGCTGGAGGCCCTGCGGCCAAGGTTTACCGCGGCGTCGAGACCGCCACTGGCCGCAAGGTGCTGCTCAAGGCGCTGCTGCATGAGGATGAAACGCCGCACGCGCTGGACCGCGAGCGCTTGCAGCTCCTCGCGCCAGCTCTCATGCAGATGCGGCACCCGCAGATCGCTGGACTGATCACGATGGTGCCCACGGAGGATGAGTTCGCGCTGATCTACGACTTCATGCCCGGCATGAACGTCCGCGCCTTCGCCAACGAGCGCCAGACCTCGCCCGCCGACCTGCGGGCGCTGGCCGTGCAGCTCATGCACGCGCTGCTCGTCGGCGAGCAACTGCGCCAGCCGCACGGCGACCCGAAGCCGAGCAATCTCATCATCGCCGATCATCCCAGCGGCGGTTTGTTCATGCAGGTGCAGGACTGGGGCCTCTCGCTGGCCCGCAGCATTCATCCCACGGAAACGCTGTGGTTTCGCGCTCCGGAACTGCACGCCAGCAACACGCCGACGAGCCAGAGCGATCTCTTCACCGCCGCCGCGAGTCTCTTCTGCCTCGCCACGAACTCCGCACCCGCGCAGGGAGAAGACGCGGCCGATCTCATCCAGCAATGGCAGGCCTTCGATGCCGGTCCCGTGCTGGCGCACCTGCGGCCGGACCTTGATCCGCCGCTCAGGGACTGGCTCACCTGGCTGCTGCGGCCAGATCCACGTCAGCGCCCTCATTCCGTGGCCCAGGCGCTCGAAATGCTCATGCCCACGCAGCACAGCGGCTTCATTTACATGCCGCAGCAGGCACCGCAGATGGCCGCCGGCACGCAGACCACCCCGCTGACTTCCGTCGCGCATCCCAACGCGCCGAAGCCCAAGCCCATCGTCCCCAAAGCCACCGCCGAGGCCGCGAAAGCAGCAGCGCCACCGCAGGCACCTCCCCCTGCGAAAAAATCATCCGCCGGTCGCCTTTTCGTCGCCGTGGCGCTCAATGGCATCGCCATCGTTCTCCTGGGTGTTTTGGCCTGGCCGGTGATGAAAGAGTGGGATTGGAAATCATGGCTAAAGTCGGAGGATGCCCCAACCACGGTCGCCACATCGCTACCAGCCAGTACCGCCTTTGCCGCGCCCTCCAAGCCGGAGGTTGCGGGCGTGAAGGGGCGCTATATCCGCATCGAACTGCCGGGCAAAGCGGCACTCAATCTCGCCGAGGTGCAGGTCTTCAGCGAGGGGGCCAACATCGCTCTCAAAGGTGAGGCCAGCCAGAGCAGCACCTCCACCGGAGGCGCAGCAGCCCTCGCCATCGACGGAAACACCGATGGCGACATGCCCAAAACCGCCAGTGTCTCCCACACCGATGGCCGCAAAAGCAATCCCTGGTGGAAGCTCGACCTGGGGCAGGACATGCCGATTGAATCCATCGTGCTCTGGAACCGCACCGATGGCGACTTCGGCGAGCGCACCCAGAATCTCACGGTGAAAATCCTCACCACCCACCAACGCGTCATCTGGGAAAAGAAAGGCATCGCGAAGCCTGACCCGCAGGTGAAAATCAGCGTACAGGAATGAGACGACGGCTGGGTAGCTGTTGAAAAACTCAGGCAGGGGTGAGTGAGACATTAGGAGTGAGATGTCAGAAGTGGTCATGCCGCAGACGACACTTTTCACCTCGGACTTCTTCATGCCGGGCGGCATTTCAAAAGGCTGTTAGCCACGCCGCATCCGCCACAGCCAGTCCTTGTCCTTCACCCCGCCATCGTCCTTCGCATCCGGACCGGCAGACCAGAGCAAATAGCCGCCGTTTTCAAGACGGAAGCCCGGCAGATGTCCCGGACGTGCTGGATCATCGAGCGTGAAGAGCTTCAAATCCTCCCTCACCGCCTCCAGCGAGGCCGGAAAGGTGCCGTGACGCAGACGATGCTTCTCCAACGCACACGCGATGATGAGGCAGCGGCGGTGAAAGAGCGTCTCGGCAGCGGATTGAGAGAGGATTCCGAGGTTCGGGAGTGCGATGGCTCCGAGGATGCGGCGCGGGTTCGGCCATGAATTGGCCTCTTTGCTAAGCAGGCGCACTTTTTCATCACGCACTGCTGCGGTGAGCCATGCGGCCTTCCCCGCAGGTCCGAGCTGCTCCAGGATGCAGTCTGCATAGAAAGCGATGTTGGCATCATGCCAGCCGATGGGGCCGCGAATCATCGCGAACGCGAAAGCCCGGTCCTCCCAGCCTTTCCAGCCCGGTTGATACACATTCATTTGTTCCACCACCTCGGGATGACTGCGGAAGTAAACCAGCGCGGCAAACATGCCCGTGATATCGCCACCGAACGATTTCTCGTAGCTCTCCAATTCGTCAAACTGCCCCAGCCGCACCTGCAAACGGCTCAGCGACTCCTCCGTCCACGCTGGATGCTTCAGCGCTTCGTGCAGCACATCAAAAGTGATGTCGTGTAGTGCCAGCGGCACCAGGATGCCGATGATGCCGCCGCGTGCCGGTGCCTCGCTGAAGCGCAGCATGATCTGAGCGGTCATCGCGGTTTTTCCCTTGTCTCCAGCCATCGCCGCGATGCGAAGATGCAGGCCGAGCTGCCGCTGAAAACGGTTCAGGTTTTGAAACTGGGGAATCGCCGCCTCCCATGGATTGCCGCCCGCCGCTTCCGTCGCCTCTCGCTGGCCGGGTTTCATGATGGAATAAGGTTTGTTCAGTCCTTCCGCGAGCTTTGGAAGCACGGCCTGAGCATCCGCCAGCTCACGAGAAAGCACCGTCACGGCGTCCTCACCTGCTGGAGCCGCCCTTTTTGCCATCCACGCCTTCAAATCGAGCCTGCCAGGCCCGCCGTCATCACTCTCGAAGATCTCCGGCAGGATGAAGTCCTTCGGCACCAGCACGTCGCGTGGTGGATTGTAGTGCGTGCCCAACGTTCCCGGCTTCGTCTCACGCAGCCATGATTCGATCACGGGATTCGCGAAGTAGTTCTGCTCATCCGTGACCTTCGGCGGCATGAAGGCAGAGGGATCGTCCGTCCCCAGCCGCTCCACCACTCGCCGATGCACCTCCTTCAGCTCCCGGGCACTGCGCCAGTTCTCCCACTGCCAGAGCACGGTGATGAGGGAGACGAGCGTGACCAGCGTCCACGCGACAATGCGATTCCAGATGAGTCGCCACAGCCAACGAGCAAGACGGAGCGTGTACCAGGTTTGTGTGATGGGTTTGGTGTTCATGGAGTGCGTTTCATGCGCCAGAGCCAGTCTTTGTCGGCCATGCCGCCATCGTCGATGGCGTCGGGACCGGCGGACCAGAGCAGGTAGCCGTCTTTTTCGAGGCGGTAGCTTGGTGGTTGCTTCGGGCGGGCTGGATCGTGGGTTTCAAACCCACTGAACATCGGCAGCTCTGCCGGATACGCGCCGTGACGAAGTCGCCACTTCTCCAACTCACACGCGAGGATGAGGCAGCGGCGGTGGAAGAGCGTCTCGGCGGCAGCACCGTGAAGGCTGCCGATATTGGGAAAACCGATACACGAGACCCAGCGGCGCACATTCGGCAGCGGAAACACGGCGGTGGATTGCTCGGCGACTCTGCGGCGAACTGCTTGGGTGCGGCTGCTGGCTTCGATCCATGCGGTGTCGGAGTCAGGACCAAGGGTTTCAAGCATCTGATCAATGTAAGCGGCGTTGTCCGAGTCGAGCCAGCCAATGGGGCCGATGCGCAGCAGCCAGTCAGAGGCACGCCGCCACCACATCCACCATTCGGAGTCATCCTCCCTCCATGAAAAAATCTCCAGCAGTCCATCCGACTCCAAGGTGGCGCGTTTGCGGCGTGCCTGGGCGATCATCGCATGCACCCACAACGTCTCGCTCATCAGCGCCCGGTTGATGATTTGTAGATCATCATCCTTGGCGAGCTGCGCCTGGAGCAGCGTGAGGCTACGCTCGTCCCAGACGGGGCAGGCAAGCGCGTCGTGCAGCGCATCGAAGGCGATTCGGTGGGTGGCGATGCTCTGAAGCGCGGTGACGAGCACACCATGTGCGGCGCAGGACTCGGGAAAGAATCGCAAGGCGACGAGTGCGGTCGTCTGTGTCTTGGCGGCATCGCCGGCATGTGCTGCCGCGCGGAGGTGAAGTGTTAGATCACGCATGTGGGAGTTCAGGTTGCCTACATTGGGAATGGCGACCTGGGAGATCGGGTTGTCTGAGGCCGCGAATGCCTCGCGCAGGCTGGGTTTGAGGCAGGCGAAGGGCCTGGAGAGTCCGGCGGCGAGCTTTGGCAGCAGGCCGTTCGCATCGCCCAACTCGCGGTTCATCACCACGGCGGCGGTTTCACCTTTCAGGTCGCGGTTTTTCGACCACGCAGCCCAATCAACCGACTCCGGCAGGCCGGCTTCCGCTTCGATGAGCTTGGGCGGTGGGAAGTTCGCGGGCACGAAGGCATCTTTCGGGATGTCGTAGCCCTTGAAGCGGCTCCCGTGCTCCAGCGGCTTCGTGGCCCACTGCTTGATGACGGGAAGCGCGAAAAAGTTCTGCTCATCGGAAATCGTCGGCGACGCAAACACCACGGGATCATCGGTGCCGACACGCTGGATGAGCCTCGCATGCGCGGCCTTCAGCTCGCGGGCACCGCGCCAATTCTCCCACTGATAGTAAAGCGTGAGCAGTGAAACGAGGCAGACGCAGGTCCAAACCAGACGACGAAGCCATTTCCTTGGACTGCGGCAGCCTGCTGCCGCTTTGGGGAGGCCAGCCTGCTGACCGTCGAGCATCGTTTCGCCTTCGGCGGCAGCAGGGCTGCCGCAGTCCATGTCTGAGTCAGAGCGGGGGCTGGGGGCCACGGAGTTGTTCGAGGAGTTCATGAGCGAGTCGTTCGGCGTGTTCGAGATGAGCGAGAAGCTGCGCAGGCGTGACCGGCGGCAGCTTGGCATAGGTTTCGAGCGTGCTCTGCGGTATGGCCTCGGGCGTGGTGAGCCGGAAATAGAGCGCCAGCAGCCAGCATGCCGCCAGGGGAAGGCGCAAAGGGCGCGGAATGAGCGCGAGCAAAGTCCTCATCGGCTTCAGCCGGTCAGGGGATGCCGGGGTCTGTCGCACACGGTCCGAGCTAAAGCTCAGGACTACTTTCCCCCGCTCGCGCAGCGCCTCATCGAGTGTTTGCTGCAAGAACTCCGGCGGCGGGTCTCGCCAGCGGAGGGTGCGCAGGGTTTGTTCGGGGTCTGGTTTCATACGAGAGTGTGTTTGTGGGCACGGAGTTTCTCCAAGGCATAGCGGTAACGGCTGGCGATGGTCTGGGTGGGCTGGCCGAGCAGCTCGCCGATCTCGCGGAAGGCCATGTCCTCCCACACATGCAGATGCACGACGCTGCGCTGCTCCTCCGGTAGTTCCGCGAGCGCGGCGATGAGCGTCTCGTGGTCCGCCGCAGGTTCACACCATGTCGGCGTTTGCTCCTCCCAATGGCTGAGCGCCTTTTCCTCACGGGCACGCCGCCGCAGCGCATCCAGGGCCAGATTTCGCACGATTGTGAAGATGACGGCGCGCTCAGACCGCGCTTTCGCCACCGCATCCACATCGCGTGCCAGTTTGAGGAACAACTCCTGCACCACATCTCGCGCCATCATCTCATCCTTCGTCACCGACCACGCGAAGCGATACACACTGAGCGCATGCTCGGCATGGAGTCGGGAGAGAGTGGCTTCGCTGGGCGGCATCCGGGGGCAGTTTGGCAGACGACGCGCGGGGGGACTCGTTTTATTTAAAA
>CAXNGR010000060.1:0-10379 GCA_964201265.1 Verrucomicrobiaceae bacterium | reverse complement strand
CATTGAAGGTCGTCTCAGCCGCTTCTCAAAGATCGCCGGAGAGATGGTGCCGCATGAGACCGTCGAAGAAGCGCTGGTGAAAGCCCTGGGTCTCGAAAACGAGTCCACCCGCAAGATTGCCGTGGTCGGTGTGCCTGATCCTGACAAAGGCGAGGCCCTCATCCTCCTCACCAGCGTCCCCGGCGGCCCCGAGCACCAGGAAATTCTCGATCTGCGCTACCGCCTACTCGACAAAGGAATGCCTCCGCTCTGGATTCCCAAAAAGATGATCCGTGTCAGCGACATCCCCATCCTCGCTTCCGGCAAGCTCGACGTGCAAAGTTGCGAGAAGATCGCCAAGGCCGGGATGTAACACGTCTTGCACCTCAGCTCCCAGGCTACGGTTAGCTAGTTTTCGACCATTTTCAGTGTGGAATCTTCCTTCCGCCAAACGTCTGGCTGGAAGGATAACAGCCGCAACTCATTGGGCTGTTTCCACCTCGATCTTTGAGAGCGAGAGCGGCACAAGTTGTGCGAGAAGTAGGCGGCGTGGTACGATTTGATTCCATGCGTTTGCTCCCTGTGTTCTTGCTGGTCCTCACGATGGCTGCCGCCCAGGCGCAGCAGCTTGATGTGGAGAAGATGTTTGAGGAGCGAAACCTGGGGCCGGTGACGGAGATGCTAGCCCACGGTGAGTATGAACTGGTGGCAAGGGTCGGCGAGGCAGCGGTGGAGAAGGGACTCAAGGCGCCAGAGTGGCGCATCATGCGGCTGAAGGCGCTGGTGGAACTGGGGCGGATCGAGGAGGCGCTGGAAGAGTCGCGGAAGGCGCTGGCGATTTTTCCAGGACACTTCGAACTGCTGATGCTGCAGCATGATTTCGCCAAGATGCTGGGACAATCAGATGTGGCGGCTGAGGCTCTGAAGGCCTTCAATCAAGTGGCGAAGGCCAAAGCGCCGAAGGATCGCACGGCGATGGAGACGGTGATGCTGGGCCGGGCCGCTTTGGTGCTGGGGGCAGACGCGCAGAAGGTGATCTCGCAGTATTTCAAAGCGGCGCAGGGCAAGGATACGAAGCTGGAGGCGGCCTACCTGGCCGAGGGGCATCTGGCGCTGGACAAGGATGATGCGAAGCGGGCAGCGGAGGTGTTTCGCGCGGGATTGAAGGCGCATGGGGAGACGGCGGAGCTGCGGTTCGGTCTGGCGAAGGCGTTTGGCACGAGTGATCGCGAGAAGGCGGTAGAGAATCTGGCAAAGGCGCTGGAGCTGAACCCGAATCACAAGGCAGCGCACCTGCTGCGGGCGGAACTGCTCATCGGCGGCGAAAAGTTTGTGGAGGCGGAGGCGGCGGTGCAGTTGGTGCTGGATTTTGACGAGCAGCATCCGCTGGCGTGGTCCCTGCGGGCTGTGGTGGCGCATTTGTTTCACGCGGACGCGAAGAAGGTCGATGCGGCGCGCACGGCGGCGCTGAAGCGCTGGGGAAAGAATCCGGCGGTGGATCACACGATCGGGCGCTGCCTTTCGCGGGCGTATCGTTTTGCGGAAAGCTCCGGACATCAGCGCAAGGCGCTGGAAATGGATGCGAACTACCTGCCCGCCAAAGTACAGCTCTGCCATGATCTGCTGCGGCTGGGTGAGGAGGATGAGGCGTGGAAGCTGGCGGCGACGATCCGCACGGAGGACGGCTACAACATCCAGGCGCACAATCTGGGGCTGCTGGAGAAGGAGATGAACGGCTATGTGACGAAGTCGTTCGAGGATTTTACTTTGAAGATGCCGAAACGCGACTGGCCGGTCTATGGCGAGCGGGCGCTGATGCTGCTGCGGGAGGCAAAGGCGGTGCTGGCCCCGAAATACGGCCTGGAACTGAAAAGGCCGGTGTTGGTGGAGTTTTTCGGCGCACAGCAGGACTTTGCCATCCGCACGTTTGGCGCATTGGGCGGGCAGGGGATGCTGGGCGTGTGCTTTGGCACGGTGGTGACGATGAACAGCCCCGGCAGCCTGGCGCATGGCCGCAACAACTGGGAAAGCACGCTGTGGCATGAGTTCTGCCATGTGATCACGCTTTCAGCGACGCAGAACCGGATGCCGCGCTGGTTGAGCGAGGGAATCAGCGTGTATGAGGAAAAGCAGCGTGATCCCGCCTGGGGCATGCCGATGGACGCGACGTTCCGGGAGATGACGCTGGATGAAGAAACTCTGACGCCGGTGTCGCAGTTGAGCGGGGCCTTCATGAATGCGAAGTCGCAGGAGCATGTGATGTTCGCCTATTATGAGTCGAGCCAGGTGGTGGAGTTTTTGATCGAGACGCACGGCCTGGAGAAGCTGCTGGGTGTTTTGCGCGACTTGGCGGCGGGGAAGCGCATCAACGACGCGCTTGAGACGAACGTGGGTGAGTTGGATGACATCGAGAAAGGCTTCACGCAGTTCATCACAGCAAAGGCAAAGGGCTTTGGCGCTTTGGCGGATTGGGAGAAGCCGAAGCCGGAGGATTTGAATCCTTTCGATGAAGGCTCCTTCGTGAACTACTTGAAGAAGCACCCGAACAACCTGCCCGCGACGCGGAAACACGCGCAGGACATGGTAACGCAGAAAAACTGGCCAGAGGTGCTGCGATTGGCGGATAAGCTGATCGAACTGCTGCCGGACAGCTACGATGCGGAGAGTGGTTACATGCTCAAGACGATGGCGCTGCGCCAGATGAAGCGCGAGGACGAAGAAGTGTCGTTGCTGCGGCAGGTCGCGACGAATTCATCCAGCGCGCAGAGTACCTTCCTGCGCCTAATCGAGCTGGACCTGCCGAAACAGCGCTGGGCAGAGGTGAAGGCGAACGCGCAACGCGCCACAGCGCTCAATCCCTTCCTGGTGACGCCGCAAAAGGCGCTGGGGGAAGCGAACATGGCCCTGAAGCTTCGTGAGGAGGCCATCGCAGCCTATGAGCGCGTTTTAGTGCTCGATCCGGGCAGCGCGGCGCAGACGCACTTCAAACTGGCGCAGCTTTGGAAAGAAACGGATGCTGCCAAAGCGAAGCGCCACCTGCTGGACTCGCTGGCGCTGGCCCCGCGAAACCGTGAGGGACTGGCGATGCTGCAGGCGTGGTAGCTTGGGAGTGGACGACGATTCGTCGCCATGAGCATGAATGCCGACGATTCGTCGGCTCTCCATGTCAGGGCAAGAGTAGTGAATTAACTCACCACTTCTTTTTGAAGCCACCACCACCACCACCGCCGAAGCGTTTGCCGCCACCACCACCGAAGCCGCCGGGCTTTTTGAAGCCACCGCCTCCGCCGTAGCCGCCGCCACCTCCGTAACCGCCACCGGCGTCTTCACGGCGCGGACCTTCATCGCCACCACCGCCGCCGTAACCGGGGCTGGGGCCTTCGCCTTCACGCTTGAGCCAGGGCTTGGGTTTCGGGCCGAATCCAGGCTTGCTGAAGCCGCCACCACCACCGCCGTAGCCGGGTTTGCTGAAGCCACCGCCGCCACCTTTGTAGCCGCCGCCTCCGCCAAAACCACCGCCGCCGCCGTAGCCACCTTTGTTGAAGCCGCCGCCACCACCGAAGCCGGGCTTTTTGATGAAACCACCGCCGCCGCCGAAACGCTTCGGCCTTACGCCGCTGATGTCATCGGGACGATCCGCGTGATCCATGCGGACATCACGACCGCGCAACTGGGCACCTTTGACGCCTTCGAGCACAGACTCGACGGACTCGCCTGGGACTTCGACGAAGCTGCATTTCTCCAGCACGTCGATGGCGCCGATGCTGCCGGGTGTCAGATCTTGAATGGTGTTGTAAAGCATGCCGGCGATGTCCTGCGGACGCACCTGGTCCATACCGCCGACGTTGATGAACAGACGCACCATGCCGGAGCGCGGGCCTTTTTGGACGTAGCTGCTCTGCTTGCGGGGCAGCGGGCGCTCTTCGTCGGAGGAGTCGTATTCGTTGTCAAACTTGGCCGGGGCCGGACGTGGAGCAGCGGCCTGGTGGTTCGTGGGGCCGGCGTCTTCCTCGTGTTCTTCGGAGGGGGCGGGTGGGGCCGATGCTTCCACGGCGGCTGTTTCGACAGCGGCGGGAGCTTCTGCCACAGGAGCTTCCATGGCAGGGGATTCTGTCACGGCTGAGACTTCACCCTCGGTTGCGGGAGCCGGTGCGGCTTCAACCACAGGCGTGGATTTCGGCGCGGGGGCTGGAGCAGCGGTGCGGCCTTCCACGGCTTGCGGACGTGGTTTGAACTCGCGCTGGGGGTATTCTTGCTTCTTCCCGGCACGGTCTTCCATGATCTGTTCGGCCTCGCGGACCTGATCCTTCATGAGGAGGTCCATCAGTGCGCTGGCGATCTCCGTGGCGGTGAATCCGGCATCAAGCAGGCGCTGAATGCTATGCTCGTGGGAGGTGTAGCTGGAGGCTTCGAGCACGGCTTTGACCTTCTCGAAGGTCTTATCGACGCGGGTGGCTTCGAGATCTTCCTGCGAAGGCACCTTGGCGCGTTCGACGCGGATATTGATGAAGCGTTGGATGCGCTGCATAAGGTAAATCTCACGGCCGGCCACAAGGCTCACGGCTTTGCCGCTGCGTCCGGCACGACCGGTGCGGCCGATGCGGTGGACGTAATCTTCGGCATCGTAGGGCAGCTCTAAATTGACGATGAGGTCGATGTCGTTCACGTCGAGGCCACGGGCGGCGACATCGGTGGCGCAAAGGACTTCCACAGCGCCGCTGCGGAAGTTCCGCATCACGCGCTCGCGCATGGTTTGATTGATGTCGCCATGGAGGCGGTCGGCGGCATAACCACGCGCCACGAGAGCGTCGGTGGCATCATCGACGGCACGTTTGGTGTTGGCGAAGACGATGGTGAGACGCGGGGCCTCGATGTCGATGACGCGGCAGAGCACCTCGGTCTTGGAGCGGCCATGCACCTCGTAGTAGCGCTGCTCGATGGTCGGAACCGTGAGCGCTTTCTGCTGGATGGTGATGGTGGCGGCGTTGCGCGTGTAATTTTCGACGAGGCGGCGGATGCGCGGCTCGAAGGTGGCGCTGAAGAAAATGGTCTGGCGCTCCTTTGGCACGGCGGCCATGAGGCGGTCGATGTCGTCGCTGAAGCCCATGTCGAGCATTTCATCGGCTTCATCGAAGACGAGGGTCTTGAGGCCGTCGAACTTGATCAAGCCGCGCTCCATGAAGTCGAGAATGCGCCCTGGGGTGCCGACGACGATCTGGGAGCCGCTTTGCAGGGCGCGGATCTGGCGGTCATACGACGCGCCGCCATAGACTGGTGTGGCGCGCACGCCTTCCTTGAACTCGGCCAGCTTGTGAATCTCCGCACAGACCTGCATGGCCAGCTCACGGGTGGGGCAGAGGATGAGAGCCTGCACATGACGCTTCGAGCCGTCCACGCCCTGCACCACAGGAATGCCGAAGGCCATCGTTTTACCGGAGCCGGTCTGGGACTGCCCGACGACATCGCGTCCGGTCAGGGCCACGGGAATGGCCTCGGCCTGAATGGGGGAAGGTTGCTCGAAACCGAGGGATTTGACGGCTTCTAAAAGCTCCGGGGCGATTCCCAAATCAGGGAAGGTGTGTTGACTCATAATACGATCCCCTCGGGTTTTGAGGGTCGGCATAGTCCCACCGATGGGGGAGATAGCAAGGTCTTTGATCTTCCGGGCGGTTCATGCTGGCTGGGGCGGATCACCTAAAAAAGCCTTTCGAGACTATGGACGGATTGCAAAAGGCTTCATAGAATCGCGTTTCAGTCACCCAACCTTAACCCAAGGGCCAACCACCCAACCATGTCCACAGCCACTGCTGTCACTCCCTCGTCGTGCCTGCCCACGACCCTGCGCAACGCCGTCATCCGCCTCGCAGGCAATTCGCAAGATGGCATTCAGTCCATCGGCGGCTTCCTCGCCCGTCTGGCGGGTCGCACGGCCCAGGAGGTCATGACCTACATGACGATCCCGTCAACGATCTCAGGCGGGCCGTCGATCTTCCAGGTGCATCTCGGCTCCGGCGAGGTCTTGCATGAAGGCGACGAGGCGGATGTGCTCGTGGCATTCTACAAGCACAGCTACGAGAACCACATCGCCGCGCTGCGTGAGGGTGGAATCTGCTTTTACGACACAGCGGACATGGGGCCGGAGGACGTACGGCATGAGCGCGGCATCATCCACATCGGTGTGCCATTCACCTCGGCAACCGTGGAGGCCGTGGGCGGCTCCACGCGTGACCGTGGCAAGAACATGTTCGTGCTCGGCATGGTCTGCGCCGTGTTCAATTTGGACAAGGAGAAGCTGGTAGGCATCGTCAGCCGCCAGTTTGGCAAAAAGGACGAAAGCGTGCTGCGCAACGCTCTACTGGCCTTTGACGCCGGTTTTGCCTATCAGGTCGGCGATGTCGAGAAGTTCGCCTTTGTGCCCGGTGAAGCCACCAGCGGCCACCGCATCAGCGCGGATGGCAATCAGATGCTCACGCTCGGCCTCATCGCCGCCGGGGTGCGCTATGGCTCCGCGTATCCGATCACGCCGTGGTCCTCCATCATGGAAACGCTGCGTGTCGAGCTGCCGAAATACGGCGGCCTGTATGTGCAGGCGGAGGATGAGCTGGCAGCGGTCTCGATGACCATCGGCGCGGCCTTCGCCGGGCATCTCGCCATCACCGGCAGCGCCGGTCCTGGACTCAGTTTGAAGATGGAGGCGCTTGGTTATGCCAGCATGGCGGAAATCCCGCTCATCGTCGTCAATGTGCAGCGCGGTGGTCCTTCCACCGGCCTGCCGACGAGCGTGGAGCAAAGCGACCTCATGCAGGCCATTTACGGCAGCCATGGCGACAGCCCGCGCATCGTCCTCGCCCCGAAAGATGTCGAAGACTGCTTCTACATCGCCCTGGAGGCTGGCAAGCTCGCGAAGAAGTATTCCTGCCCCGTCATCATCCTCAGCGACCAAGCGCTGAGCAGCCGCATCGAGGCGTTTGAGGAGCCGGATCTAGACAAACACTGGGTGGAGCCTGAGCTCGACCTCTCCACCCGCCCCGAAGGTTTCAAACCGTATCCGCTGGATGCAATCACGCGACATGCACCGCCCGGTTCGAAGATGGCAGGCGGCAAATACCCGGTCTCCACCGGTTTGGAGCACGATGAAATGGGCCACCCCAGCGGCAGCCCCAAGATGCACACCCTGATGACCGCGAAGCGCCGCAACAAGCTTGTGCAGCTTTCCAAAGAACTGCCGCTGCCAGAGATTCATGGTGATCAAACCGGCGATGTGCTCGTCATCGGCTGGGGCAGCACCTACGGCCCGATCAAGGAGAGCGTGGACCGTCTCCGCCTCGAAGGCCACAAGGCCGGTGCGCTGCATCTGCGCCACTTGCATCCCATGCCTGATGGCCTCGACGGCTTGTTCAAGAAGTTCAAGCACGTCGTCTGCATCGAGATGAACGACTCCGGTCTCTACGGCTACGGCCAGCTCGCCACGCTGCTGCGCGCCAGCCTAGCTGATCCGCGCATCAAATCCGTGTGCAAAACCGACGGCCTCGCCTTCCGCATCCGCGAGATCGTCACCGGCGTCGAAAAAATCATGACCGCGCAGGCCTGATTCACCTCCTTCTGCATCCAACTTTTTTCCTTTAATTCTCATGTCCACCGTCCTCGCTCCCGCCCCAGCCGCTGCACCTGCCGCGCTCGTTGCCGATCCGAACAAGCTCACCAAAAAAGCCCTCACCGCCGACCACCCGACCTGGTGCCCCGGCTGCGGTGACTTCGCCGTGCTGAACATCTTTTACCGCGTGCTGGAGAAGCTTCAGTACCCGCATGAAAACATCGTCTGCGTCGCCGGCATCGGCTGCTCGAGCCGCTTTCCGTATTTCATGAACACGCACGGCATCCACTTCATCCATGGCCGTGCTCTGCCGCTTGCCACCGGCATCTCGCTGAGCCGTCCTGACGTGCATGTCTTCGTCTTCGGCGGTGATGGCGACGGCTTCTCCATCGGCGGCAATCATCTCAACCACGCCGCCCGGAAAAACATCAAGCTCACCTACATCATCATGGACAACTTCGTCTATGGCCTGACCAAGAAACAGACCAGCCCGACCAGCCCAATCGGCTTCAAGAGCAAGACTGACCCCACCGGCAGCATCGACCGTCCCATCAACCCGATGCGCCAGCTTCTCGCCAGCGGCGCCACCTTCATCGCCCGCACGCATGCCGCGCAGGTGAAGCACATGGAGGCCATGTTTGAGCGCGCCATTCTGCACGACGGCTTCAGCGTCGTCGAGTGCCTCAGCGAGTGCGTCATGTTCTACGCGGGTGCCTTTGACGATAGCTGGCCGAAAAAAGGCGGTGCCTGGGAAACCATCGACGAAACGCAGCACGACGTGACCGACGACCAGGCCGCCTTCAAGCTCGCCGAAAACCTCGCCCCTGGAAAATTCGGCGTCTATTACCAGGTCAACCGCCCCACCAAAAACGCTCTGGAGCAAAAGTGGATTGACGACACGCAGGCCAAACTCGGCGGCGTCAGTCAGAAAGACATCCTCAAGAAGCGCTTCGAGGCGATGCGGTGATTTCGCCAGTCAAGCTGTGGTCAAGACGGTCCCGGCACGACTTCTTGACCACCACTTGACCTTTGGACCAATCTTGACGAGGGAGCACTGACCGTCCGCTCATGCGCATCCAGACTCTCGACCTCCACTTCCAAAACACCCCCGGTCTCATTGCGTCCTATCTGGTCGAGAGCGCCGGGGAGTATGCGCTGGTCGAAACCGGGCCGGGATCGACGCTGGAGACGCTGCGCACAGCGATTCGTGCCGCAGGCGTCGCAGAATCCGCGATCAGCAAAGTCTTCGTCACCCACATCCATCTCGATCACGCCGGGGCGGCCGGCTGGTTTGCGCAAAACGGTGCCACAATTTACTGCCATCCCAGCGCCGCGCGGCATTTGATCGACCCTTCTCGGCTGCTCGACAGCGCCCGCATGGTCTATCGCGATCAAATGGACCCGCTCTGGGGCACCATGCTGCCCGCGCCAGCGGAACGCGTCATCGCCATGCAGGACGGCGAGAGCGTGAAGCTTGGCGCTGTCGAAGTGCTCGCCTGGGACACCCCCGGCCATGCGCGGCATCATCACGCCTTCGTCATCGGCGATGTCTGCTTCACCGGCGATGTGGCTGGCATGCGGCTGCCAGACACGTGTTACCTTTCCGTGCCCGCCGCTCCGCCGCAGTTTGACCCCGTGGCCTACCTCCAGTCCGTGGACCGCCTGATCGCACCGAATTTCAAGACACTCTACCTCACGCACTTCGGCCCTGTTCAAGATGTCGCCGCTCATCTGGCGGCCTACCTTCCTCGCATCACCGAAATCCACCAGCGCGTCGCCGCTTGGCTGGCCGAAGGCATCAGCGAGGAGGAAAACCGCGCCCGCTACCTCGCCGCCGAGCACGCCATCGCCCTGCAAAGCGGCCTCACCGAAGACCAATGGCAGCGCTGCGAAAAAGGCAACGGCACCGCCATGTGCGCCGACGGCGTGCGCCTGTTCTGCGTGAAGGGCCGGTGAGCAAAGCTGGCTTGGCGCAATTTTAGCTTGTCTGAGGTGAAAGGATTTTTTTATCCTCAACACCTATGATCCAAGGACGCACCCCTCTGTTTCGCCAAGTCATGAAGCTGCTGCTGCAAAGCATGCCAGAATCGGAGGGGAGAAGAAGATTCATCAAACAGGCTGCGATGGCGGGGGCGGGGATGCTGCTGCCGGCCTGTGCGACGACGGGCGGGCGCGGCAAAAAGACGATTGCCATCGTGGGCGGCGGCATTGCCGGCCTGACGGCGGCTTGGCGGTTGGTGACCAAAGGTCATGAGGTGCATCTTTACGAGGGCAGCAACCGCACGGGCGGGCGCATGTTCACCAAGCGCCAGTTCAACGCGGACGGCCAGTTTGTGGAGCTGGGAGCCGAGTTGGTCGATACCAATCACAAGCACATCATCGCGCTGGCGAAGGAACTTGGCGTGAAGATGCAAAACCTGCGCCGGGGGGAGGTCGGGGTGGATTTTGTCTGGCTGGAGGATCGGCTGCGCACGGATCATGACATTCCCGCCGCCTTTAAGCCGCTGGGCGCGAAGATCGCGGCGGATGCTGACGGTTTGTATGATGCGGAGGGCAACTTCACGGACAAGGCGCGTCAATTCGACCGCATGTCGCTGGCCGCTTACCTGAAGGATCGCGGACGCGGCATTGAGCCTTGGGTCATCCAGCTTCTCATCGCCGCCTATGAGCCGGAACTCGGCGCTTCTGCGGAGAAGCAGTCCTGCCTGAACCTCATCGACTTCATCAATCCCGATTTGTCCGAAGGATTTCAGATTTTTGGCGACAGCGACGAGGCCTGGCGCATCCGGGGTGGCAACGACATGCT
>CAXNGR010000059.1:0-10410 GCA_964201265.1 Verrucomicrobiaceae bacterium | reverse complement strand
CCATCCTCGGCGCGTGGCAGCGCGGGAACTTGAAGGATTACTTCCAGCGCGAGTGGGATCGCATGATGCCGATGGACGTCTCTGACGTGGGCTACCATGCTTTTCTCGTGAATGGCCAGCGCCAGACACGGATCGAGGGCAAACCCGGCGAGCGTGTGCGTTTGAGGATCATCAATGCCTCGGCGGCCTCTTATTTTTATCTGACCTCCTCGGCAGGACTGATGACCATCGTGGCGGCGGACGGCCCCGCAGTGCAGCCGGTGAAGGTGGATCGCTTCCTGATGGCGATTGCGGAGACCTATGACGTGATCATCACCATTCCTGCCAGCGGCCAATACGAGCTGCGGGCCACCGCACATGACGGCAGCGGGCATGTCTCGGCCTTTTTCGGCGCTGGCAGCCTCACACCGGCCACCGATCCGCCACGGCCCAACCTGTATCACATGAACGAGATGCTGCGGCTGGCGCTAGATGAGCAGAAGGACGATCCACGCGCTTCCTTGGAGCTGCCTCGACCGGGATCGCCCTACCGGCTGCTGAAATCGACACACGACACCACGCTTCCCGCGAAACTGCCACGCCGGAAGATCACGATGCATCTCACCGGCGACATGAACCGCTACACCTGGGGTTTTGACGGCAAAACCATCGCTCAAGAGCCATATGTGATGATCAAGAAGGGGGAGGTCATCGAGCTGGAACTCATCAACGACACGATGATGCATCACCCGATTCATCTGCACGGCCATTTCTTCCGCCTGCTCATGGGCAATGGTGCACGCTCACCGCTGAAGCACACCGTCGATGTGCCACCGATGAGCAAACGTGTCGTCGAGTTCGAGGCGAACGAGGCCAGGGACTGGATGTTCCACTGCCACATCCTCTATCACATGATGAGCGGCATGGCGCGGGTGTTTCGGTATGAGGACGAGGTAGGCGCGTCCGCCAGAACGCGGGAGCCTGCGGACCGCAGTCTGGCGACTGCGCCTGCAACCGCCGACCACAGCCTGCATCGCTCTGCCGGTCTCGGCGAGCACAGCCACGACATGTTCTACGCCTGGGGCGCGGCCTCGATCCAATCTCACATGAGCGAGGGGCTGCTGACCTGGATGAATCCGAAGAACGACCTCATGCTCGCATGGGAGGTCGGCTGGGAGGGTGTGGGCAATCCGCAGTATGAGATCGACGCGCTCTACCAGCGCTACTTCAACCTCAACTTCCAGGCCTTTGCCGGTTACCGGCTCACGAACGATCCCGATGCAAAGGATCGCGGCCTCATCGGTTTCAACTACCGTCTGCCGCTGATGGTCTGGGCGAATGTGAGCCTCGACACCGAGGGCGACGCGCGCTTCACACTCGCGAAGCGCCTCCAGCTCACGCCTCGCCTCGGCGTGTGGGGGGAGGTTTTTTACGACACGAGCACCGAGTGGGAGTGGACCGCAGGTGCCGACTACACGCTCACTCGCCACACATCGCTCACCCTTTCTTATCACAGCGACTTCGGCCTCGGCGCCGGCGTGCTGTTACGCTTTTGATGACACACGTCATCATTCAAAACCAAACCACCCACCAACCCCACACCATGAAAACGAAACTCACCACTCTCCTCACCACCGCACTGCTCGGTCTCGCACTTGCCGCCTGCTCCACCAGCGGAGGGGCCAAGCCCTATCCGTATGACGTGTGCATCGTCAGCGGCAACAAGCTCGGCAGCATGGGCACACCCATCTCCAAGGTCCATCAGGGCCAGCAGGTTAAATTCTGCTGCAGCCCCTGCGTGGAGGACTTCGACGCGAACCCCGCGAAGTTCATGGCGAAGTTGCCCCATTAATCATCACAAGATTTCGACGAGGAGTGCTGACGTCCTCGTCTGTGGCACTCAGACTCATGCTATTTCATCAAGGCAGCTAGGCACCGCTGTTTGGTCTCCCTTGATGAGTCATGGGCTGCTTGCCCCTCTGCGTGGATTACCCAAACAGCGCCGCCACAGCTTTCCCGCCATCCGTGATTGGCACGGGACGAGTGCCGTCCATGAGTTCCTTGCTTGGATCAATGCCCATCGCGGCGTGAATCGTGGCGTGGAAATCGACGAGAGGGACGGGATTTTCGACGGGCTGCTTGGAAAGCTCGTCGGTGACGCCGTAGGCACCGCAATGCTTCAGGCCGCCACCGGCGAGAACCATGGAGAAGGTGGTGCCCTGATGGCCGCGTCCACCGCGACCGTCGAATTCCGGCGGGCGACCGAATTCGGTGCCGACGACGATGAGGGTCTTGTCGAGGAGCTTCTGCGTTTTCAAATCGCGAATCAGCGCGGCAAGAGCGGTGTCGAGCTCTTGGATGAGCAGATGTTGATTGGCGCTGCCTTCATTGTGGATGTCCCACCCGGTGCCGTTCATGAAGTTGAGGTTGTGAGACACCTCAATGAAACGCACGCCAGCCTGCACGAGACGACGTGCGAGCAGGCAACGCTGGCCGAACTCGCCGCCGTAGTCGTTGCGCAAGTCCGCCGACTCCTGCTTAAGATTGAAATGCTTCATGAACTGAGGTCCTGAGAGCTTCAGGGCTTGCGCTTGAGCAGTTTGGTAGTCGGCGATGGCCGAATCCTTCGGCGAGCGCTCCATCAGCGGCTGCAGCAGCTTGGCACGCGTGCTGGCGCGGCTTTCATCGACAAAATCAGGGCGGGTGAAGCCGGATGGGCCGGTGTTGGTGTCGGTGAGATAAACGTAGCCCGATTTCGCACCGAGGAAGCCGGGGCCACGGCTCACATTTGGATAACCGATCAGAATGTAAGGCGGTACATCGCCGCTCGCCGCGCCACGTTCGTGCGCGATGATCGAGCCAATGCTTGGATAGACCACATTGCCGGAGATCATGCGTCCGGTATGCACGATGTTGGTCGCAAAGGCATGCTCGTCGATGACTTTGTGGTTCACGGTGCGCATGACTGTCACATGCTCCATCACCTTCGCCGTGCGGCTCAGATGCTCCGTCAACTGCACGCCGGGAACTGAGGTGTCGATGGCCTTGTACATGGAGCCTGCGATCTTCTGCTTGCTCTTGTTATCGCCGAGCTTCTTTGGATCAAACGTGTCAATTTGAGCCATGCCGCCACCGAGCCAGATGAAGATGCAATGCTCAGCCTTGCCCTTTGGCGTGTGGACGGGTGTGTTGTTCGCAAACAGGGGTGCGGTGCCGAAAGCGGCGGCGGAGGTAAGGAAGGAACGGCGTTTCATGAAGAGGGAGTATCAAGTTTCAGGTTCAAAGTTTCAAGCAATGGCAGCTACGGGCTGAAGGCCCACTCGGGAGCATTCAGCATGGCCCAGAGGACGTCTTCCATGCGGGTGCGCCATTGGGCGTCGAGTTTTTCGGTGGGTGGTTCGCCTTGGCGGGCGGCGGCTTCTTGGGCCATGCGGACGGTGGTGGCTTCGCCGTCGAGGTGGTTGGACCAACTGACGTATTTTTCACGCGAACGAGTGGACTTGGAGCTTGGAACCTGGGGCTTGGAATGACGGGTGTCGAAGCCGGCGCTGAGGTGCTGGGTGTAGAGTTCGCGTTCCTGGGCGGTGGGTTTGCGGGTGAGGAGCTTCAAGAACAGGGTGTCGATGAGTTCATCCACGGACTGAGCTTTCAAGGCGATGACGGTGACACCGTGATCATCACTCATGCGTGTGAGCCAGACGCCAAGCGTGCCGTTGCTGAGGATGGCGGGCTGGAGGACGTTCGGATCGGCATCGCGTTTGCTGATGGGATCCTGCCGTGCGCCGCGCCAACCGAAGGCGCTGAGCACGTCGGTGACGGCCTGAATTCTTGGCAGGGCGAGGCTGGGGCGGTCGCGTTCGTTGCTGGTGCTGGTGAGCATCCAACTGCGATGCGGTTTGCCCATGTGAATGGCGTTTTTGAGGTCGCGGGTGTTGTCGATGTCGAGGCAGACTTCTTCAGTTTTGAATGGCTTGCCTGTGGCAGCAAACAGCGAATCCACGATCTGCTCAGCCTGGAGACGACGCGGGGCTGGGCTGGTGTAAAGCGGGCTGGTGAGCTTCAACTCGGGATCGGTGGCACGTTGATAGGCGTGGCTGTTCAAGATGAGGCGGGTGAGATTTTTCACGTCGTAACCGCCGCGCACGAACTCACGGCCAAGCCACTTGATGAGCTCTGGGTGCGTGGGCTTGCCCTTTTCCCAGTCTTCGACCGGTTCCACGATGCCACGGCCCATGAAGCGCGACCAGATGCGATTGGCGGTGACTTGAGCGAAGCGTTCGTTCTGCGGTGCGGTGATCATGGCGGCGAGCACATCACGAGTGTCCTGCGGATCTTCGGCGAGTTTGCCAGTGGCTTCATCGCAGAACTCGGCGAAGGGCCATTTGGGCTGCACTTTGGTGCCGGGCATGAGTGTGACTTGGATCAAAGGCTTGCGGCCACCGGCGTGGATCTTGTCCATCGGCACGCTGCTGGTCTTCGGTACTTCGATTTCCTTCGTGCCGAGCATGGCGGCGAGTTCGAAGAGATCCTGCTGCAAGGATTTGCCGGTGGGTGAGTCATGGCAGCGCGCGCATTTCATTTCCACGCCAAGGAAGGCGGTGCTGACGATGGTTCCTTTCGCGGCCATCGGCACGTCGTTCTGTGATGCGGTGCCAAATCCGGCAGGTCCGCCGAGACGCTCGCTGCCCTTCATGCGCAGGAGTTCGGTGACGAAGAAATCCATCGGTTTGTTGTCCTTCAGCGATTCGTAAAGCCACCAACGGAAGGGGCCAGTGTTGTTGAGCGTAGGATTGAGGATGTTCGGATTTTCGGCGAGCACGTCCTGCCAGTAGCCCATCCAGTTGTCCGCCCAGCGTGGGTCATTGAGGAGGCGGTCGATGGCGGCCTTGCGGTCGGGGTTCTTTTGAAAGGCTGCGATTTCTTCGAGCGTCGGCACGACGCCAATGGTATCGATGGTGACGCGGCGCAAGAAGCTCAGATCGTCGGTCAAAGGCGTGAGCGTGAGATGATCAGCGCGGATGTCGGGCCAGTGCGCACCTTCTTTGATCCACTTCGTCAGCACGGCGACCTCGTCTTTGGTTAAAGGCTTGCCCTTGGGCGGCATGACTTCGTCTTCATCGTCGGAGGTGATGCGGGCGATGATGGAACTGTGATCAGGCTTGCCGGGTTGAACGGCCGCGCCGTCGGATTTACCGCCTTTGAGTGCATCAGCCAGCGAATCGAGATGCAGCCCACCTTTGGCCTTCGCGCCGCGATGACATTCGTTGCATTTCGCCTCAAGGATGGGCATCACATCTTTGAAATAGTCGATGCTGCCTTTGTGCGAGTCCTGCGCCTTCACGCCGTCGATGCGGGCGGCGATGAAATGGTCGATCTCATTGCTGGCGGGGAAATTTTTCGGCAGTTCGGGCACCTTCACGGGTTCCACCTTCGCCAGCCAAGCTTTCGCGGCCTCGCGCCGCTGCGTCCAATACGGATCGGACTTCGCGCGTAGTTCGGCGCGCTTCTTGGCATTCACCACATCGTAGTGCGCGGTACGTTCCTTCTCATACTCGGCCCAGCCAGCGTCGTTGTAGGCCACCCCGCGTTTGCCAGCGGTGACGAGTTCCCAGGTCTCCGTGCCTTGCTTTGACCAAGCAACGACGGTTTCGCCAAGCTCAGGGCGGCGAATGCTTTTGCCGACATAGCTGCCCACGATGGTCTCCAGCACGAAGAATTGCGGCTTGCCGGTGCCTTCGAACTCACACCAGGATTCGCGATTGCCCGGCGGCACGAAGCGGAAGTCGGGGCCGAGGTCGAGGTAATCTTTTTGGTCAGCCACGAGATGATGGCCGTCGCTGTCAGCGGGCGGAAAGGGCGTGGTGAGGGTCGTTTTCCCGTCGATGTAGAGATTCGTGGCACCCCGGGCACGCAGCAGCAAGCGATGCTTGCCTTTAGGAAAGGTCACGCTTGCGGCGGCACGCAAAAGGAAGGGCACATGGCGCTCACCGCGCACACCGGTCTCCACGTACTTCTGCGGCACGTCGAAGAAGCCAAAAACGTCCTCTTTGTAGGTCTCGCCGACCTTTGGCGGCTCGCTGGGCCAAGCATTCGAGTCGGGCATGCCTTCCTCGGCCAGTTGCACGAGCACTCGGCCTGCGGGCACTTCTTTTTTCGCGATCGGCGGCGGAGGCGGGACGAATTGATACTTCGCCTTCAGCGCTTCGGTGTCGATGGGGCCGCGATAGATCGCCACTTCATCCAGCCAGCCGTTCAATGAATGCGAAGAGGCCAAGGTGGAGCCACTGCCGATCATGACTGCGTCGCCATCGGTCACAGGGCCGCGATCCGTCGCGCCGCCCATGTCCCAGGTGCCGTCGGTGGGCTGGCCGTCGATGAAGCCCTTGATGCTTTTCGGCTGCCCGAAAGTGTACGTCACCGCGATGTGGTGCCAGCCTTGCAGCGGCATCGTGTCCTTCGACCACCAGCGATGCCAGTCACCCTTTTTGTCGGGAACATTGGCGCTGTGGAATAAGAAGCCGATCTGCGCCCCGCCTTTGCCTGTTTGGAGGCGCAATGCGTAGTTTTGATTGTTTTGGCCAAACTCCTTCGTGCCCAGTCGGCCCTTGCCGATGATGTAAGGCGTGCCGCTGGCTCCAGGAGCCTTCACCCAAGCTTCGAGCGTGATCGTTTCGTTCAGACCGAAGCGCAATTCCTCGCTGTCCGCGATCTTGAGTGCCTTTTTGCCTTCACCGACGAAACGGCTGGCCGTGTTTTCCTTGGCAAAGCCGGGATAAGTCGGCGCACGCGGACCGGGTTCTTTTTGGTCATCAAAACGCCACTGCATCACTGGCTTGAGCGTGGCCTTGTCGGAAACATCGTTGCCCGCGTTGCTGTCGTTTTGGGCGAAGGCGGCGGAAGTGAGAAAGAGGGTGCTGAAAAGGACGGAGCGCGTCATGTTCCTACCAACGGCTGTTTGCCCCGTCTTTCAGCATTCCTGGCCCCCCACTTTCGTGAGGGGCGAGACGTAAAACTAGTTTTCTATACCTAAAGCCGTCATGTTTTGTGATTATTGGCAGGATAATGAAGGCAGAAGAATGGCTTTATTCTCCTGCCTTCATTCTTCTGCCAGTAGGATTTTGAAATTCACAAATCCTGGTGACGGTAGGTATAACTCGTTCTACACCTGCACCAAGCCGCGCCGGATGGCCTCCGCTGTCGCTTGGGCGCGGTCATTGACCTTCAGCTTCATCAAAATGCGGCTGACGTGCTGCTTCACAGTGTCCTCGGAGATGCCGAGGGTGGCGGCGATGTCTTTGTTGGCGTTGCCTCGGGTGACGAGGGTGAGGATTTCGCGCTCGCGAGGGGTGATCTCGGGCTCGGAAAGGCGGTCTTGGAAGCGTTTTTCGATGTCGGCAGGCAGGGAGCGCTCGCCTTTGGCGACGGTGCGGATGGCGGCGAGCAGGGCGTCGCGGGAGGAGGATTTTTGCAGGTAACCGAGGGCACCGGCCTTCAGGGCGGCGTGGATCTCGTCATCGCGGGCGAAGGTGGAGAAAATGAGCACGCGGGCGGCAGGATGCTCCCGCAGCAGCGCGGCGGTGGCGTCGATGCCGCTGAGGCCGGGGAGCTGGAGGTCCATGAGCACGACCTCGGGCTTCGTTTGCGCAAACAGCCCCGAAGCGTCCTCCCCGCGATCCGATTCCCCGACGACCTGGAGATCGTCCTCAAGCTCCAGCGACGCCACAAGGCCGCTGCGGACGACGAAGTGATCGTCAATGAGGAGGAGGGTTGTCATGAGGGAATGTCGAATGAGTAAAACCGAATGTCGAAGCTCGAATGACGAGGGGCGTTCGCACCATCAAGGCACGGTAGGCACTTCGCCGCACGACTCCTATGATTTCCCACAGATTCAGAAAACCCGCAGATTTCTTTTCCGATTCAGTCAATCTGTGGGTTTTCTGAATCTGCGGGACCAACGGGATTTTCACTAAAGTCCATGACGCGAGGCATCGCACCCAACACGCCCGCCGCCTCGACGACCCGCCGCAGCCAAGGCTTTGGCTCTCGCCTCCACTCGTCCGCCAATGCGATTCCGCAGAAAACGGTGGGAGAATCTGATTCGTCGGCGATTCAGTTTGGCTCAAACGTCGCCTATGAATTTCCGATGATGAACCGCACTGTTTACATCACTGCCATTGCCTGCCTGATCGTTGGTGCCTTGACGGGCCACCTGCTGACGCGAGTATGGACAATGAAGTCATCGCAGGAACTCTCCACGGCCCTTCAGGAGCCCGTTCCGCCCAAACCGACATTCAGCAGCGTTTCAACCTCACCCTCATCTAAGATGGAAAAAGTAACTGGCATTGGAGGCTTCTTCTTTCGCGTTAAGAACTCAGACGTTCTCAATGAGTGGTATGAGCAGCATTTGGGCGTCCGGAAAGTTGGGGGGAGAGACGAAGATGGATCGTGGTGGCAGGAGGCGGGACCGACGGTCTTTGCCTCCGAATCGGCGGCTGAGCAGGCGGGCGGACCAGAGTACGCCTGGCGAATCAATTTCCGAGTCAGGGATCTGGATGCAATGGTGGCCCAGCTTCGAGCCGCAGGTGCTGCCGTGGATGTGGATGACACGATCTACCCGAATGGGCGGTTTGCTCATCTTCGTGACCCGGAAGGCAATCGAATCGAACTCTGGGAACCGGCCGGAGCTGACTTGGTGAGACCACCCGATCCGCATCAATGAGCCCCAGCCGGACAAGATGATGGCTGACCACTGAGGTGATTTCCCGTCGATGGCCTCAGATATCCTGATGCGCTCATGTATCAGAAAGCCCCACAGGAAATAACGTGACTCGAAAAGGCAAAAGAATGGGGGCAGAAGAATCAAAATCATTCTTTTGCCCCCATTCTCCTGCCTATTTCTGGCTCATCCGTTTTCCTCCGAGGTCAGGACGTGCAGCCAAGCGCCTGCTCCCCGTTCCACCGTCCAGGGCAGAAGTTCGGTCATCCCTGCAAACGGGGAGATCAAGGCCGCAGAATCACGGCGTCGGCTGTAGCAGGGGCAGTGTGGCAAAGTATTGGCGCAGGTAGCCACGGTCGATGGCAGCCAGGCGATCTGCCTGCGTTTGCGCATGAGCGGCAATCAGGAAGTCGGGAATCATGTTCTGACGTGGCCCTTTGTTATGCCGATAAGCCGTGAACACCTGACTGGCACACCATGAAGCAGCCTCCTGGATGGGTTCAAACTCGATCCCGAGCTTGGCAAGCGTCTGATCCAATGCCTGCTGAGTGTCAAAACCCGCAGCCACTTCGGCATAAACGACCTCACAGCAGACCAGTCGCCCCTGGGACCGTGCGGAGGCCAGCGTGCGCACCCAGTCAGCAGCATTTGGCTCCCCCTGCACGATGGCAATCAACACGGAACTATCGACGGCGGTGATCATGCGTCTGTTTGGCCGCGAGTGGCCTCCAGGAAGTCGGCGGATGACAGTCCGTCATACCTGCCCTTTGCCACGCCGATGCAGGACAGCATGTCATCCATGCTGAATGTGGGCGTGGCTTTGAGAAAAGGTGCGGCTTCATCAAACTCAAGCACCGAGCCTGCTCTGAGTTTGAGCTTTTGGCGGATCGGTGCCGGGATGAAATCCAGGGCTGCTGGAGTGAGGATGGCTTGCATGGAGTGATCCTACGCGGCCAGGGGATTCCCATCAAGCCGTTCGTTGCCACCGGGTTGCCCGGTGAACGTGGGCCTGAGCATTCGTCTTTGAGTGAGCAGCCCGCTCTGTGCTGGCGAGGGATTTTGAACCGCTGATAAGACGCTGATTTGACGCTAATCCCAATCCTCTGATATCAGCGTCTGATTGGCGTCAAATTAGCGGTTTTTTCCGCCTTCCTCTCACGGATTCTGAGTTCACCTAGGTGATAACGCGGGGCATCGCCTCCAAACGCCCGCAGCCTCGACGACCCACCGCTGCCAAGGCTTGACCTTTCGCGGCTTGCTCCCTGCCATCGGCGCATGGATTCCAAAAGCTTTTCCGCCGCTGAACTTCCGCCCCACTTTCCCAACTCAAAACCGTCTTCCCACGAAAAATGTGGGCGAATCTGAATCATTCGCCATTAATTGTGGCTAAACAAGGTGCGCCCCGTTAACAACGCCACTCGTCATGTCTGAAGCGGAACTACATCTGATGTCGGCAAGGATTCATCTCCTTCACATGGCCTGTTATTCATCCACACTACTGAGCATTGTAGGTGTAGGCTTGAGACAGGCCATGACCGACCAAGCCTTTTTCTCAGAGCCATTTCGGCGTTTGAGACCAGACATGGACACAGCCAAACTGCATGAGCTTGGAGGGTTGCAGCGAGAGATTACCGTTGATCAGGCGGCCAAGGGGGCCAAGGCTGCTTGTTTGATCTTTCATCATGCAGGCCTCGAAGCTGCACTTGAGAAGGTTG
>CAXNGR010000058.1:0-10424 GCA_964201265.1 Verrucomicrobiaceae bacterium | reverse complement strand
CGTGCGGAGAGTACTGGTACGACACGCACGAGGTAGTTCGTGGCCAGCGTGGCCGGATCGAGCACTGGGTTCGCATCATCGTAGATCACCTTCGCGCTTTGCCAAGCCACGGCACCTGGGAGCGGCAGTGGAGCGGGATTGTCACCTGCATGATCGCTGGCGTATTCACCGCCGGAGAAAGTGAGTGTTTCACCCGCTTTGAGGAAGCCGGTGCTGGCAGGCCAGATCGTATTGTAGGCGATGTTATGCGTGGGGCTGGGTGGACCAAACCGAATCGCATCACCGACGTCCGCAGTGGGGTGCCAGAAGTCCCCGCGCAGCGCATAATAGAACACGGCGGCGATGTCATTATCCGCGTCCGTGTCACCCGAAACGATCCAAGGCACCTCGTGGTGATCCTCGTAGTAGGTGATGCGGAACAGGTCCACGTTGATGCCATCCGTCTCCTCCTGCGGATTGGAGCCGATCACGATCCCGAGCGGATAGGCTGGCTGGAGCTTGGTGCCTGCGATTCCCTGATAGCGGAAGGTGTAGGTTTGATTGAAGGCAGGCAGGCGCGCATCCGTCGTCGCGGCGTCCTGTAGTGCGATGGCATAGACCGCCATTTTTTGCACCGGATTGGCTGCATCCGTATCATCGCGGTAGTTGACCAGCACATAAGGAGAGCTGGTGTAGTTAGCGTTTGCCGTGGTCTGGTTGAGATCATTGCGCAGGGCAAACACCGCATTGCGAGAAGGCTCCAGGAAGGAAGGAGCGACCAAGGCGTGCTCTTCGTTTGGATTGAAGCCCGGCTGCGCGGGGTCTGGCTGATTATAGACGCCCACCGCGTTGTATTGAGGCCCGGTGAAAAGATCCTGGGTCATGCCGGTGCTGTTCTTCAGCCCCTCGGTGCCGAGCTGGCTGGCCACCACGATGCGTGGCGGCGAGGAAGGCCATTGTGGATCGTAAGCGACGGCTTTGTAGGGCCAGGTGAGGCCATCCACCACCTGATACCAGGCGACGGAGAGCATGGCCGGATTATCCGGGGCATTCCATGCTCCGACCGGCGGATACTGAATGTTCACCGGAATGATCGGCCCCTGCATGGTGGTGAGGTCGTAAACACCAAAGTTCACCGGTGCGAGGCGGGTCAAAACGTAACCATTGTGCCCCACGGCGTTGATGTCGTGATCCACCGTGGTAATGGCGGTGCCGATGGTGACCGGCGGTTTCGGTCCGACCGCATTCTTCCAGAACTGAGAGCGCACGGTCTTCACGCTGAGCCTTTCCAGCGTGAGATTGCCCGTGGCGGCGACTCCGGCGGCACGTTGCGAGAAGAGCAGCACACTGCGGCCTTCCTCGGTGTTCGAAAAGAGGCCTGCATTGGTCAACCTGGCCGCTGTCTCGGTATAGGCGAGCTTTTGGAAGGCGCGGCTGTCCGTGTCACTCGGATCGAGATCCACGGGCGGGGCCTCGATGATCTGATTGTAGTCCGTGGCACCCGGCCAGACCGCGGTGACCTCGACGATGACGTTTTGCGTGGCGTCCTCCGGCGCGGCGAGGTTTTCGAATTCGACCGTGAAGGTGCCGGGGCGCAGCGGGTAGAGCTTCTGCCCCACCTGATCCCAGACTTGCATGTCATTCCAGGTGCTATTGACCGGCGTATTTAGCGCGACACCGCCATCCGGCGTTTTGAGCTTGTTCACGTTCGTTGCATCGATGCCCGTGACACTGGTGAAGGTGATGAAATTGCCGATGGTGACGGTTTCCGGGTAGGTCGTGCGGGCGTAGTCCCAGATGATGGTGGAGGCAGCATTCAGCGTGATGGTCTTCGTGTTCAAGCCACGGGTGTCGAACGGAATCACCGACCCGGTCCCCCCCGTGTAGCCTTTCAAAGCGAGACTGCCGATGCCGCCGGAAACGGAAGGAGCCGAGGCGACAATCAAGTCTGTGTTGGGAGCGGCCCAGCAATCGCCGGAGCCATTGAGCAAACGCGGACGTGGAGGCTGGGTGACCACGGTGTAGGTGTCCGTAAAGTTCGCCATAGTGATCTCCGCCACCTGCATGGAGTCGGCGAGGGAGCTGTTTGCCAAAGTCAACACGGTGATCCGATAGTGCCGGTAGGCCGTCGCATTGGAGAATGTCAATTCCTGGGTGGAGCCACGGTTCGAGGTGTTAGTGACTGTGAGCGAGGAAACAATCGGCGTCCAGTTGGCCGGGGTGCCCGCGTCCGTGCTGCCTTCGATTCGAATGGATTCCGGGTCTCGCTCTGGCGCATCATTCCCCGTGGTGATGCGAACACGGTTGGCCGCGAAAGCGTTAGCGTAGCTGAGCACGACACCACAGTTCACTTTCGCGAAATGGACCAGCTTCGTATTGATGTCTCCATCGTTGACCTTGTCGGGTGTCTCGGTGCCCAGCCAGCCAGAACCGGTGCCACCGAAGCCTGTGGTGGGAAAACCTGTCACCGTGGCCGCCGTGTAAGGTGTCGTGTTGGCAGGGTAGGTGGTCGAGACTGGAGCTGGCACGGGACCATCCACATAAGGGGCTTCTGTGGCGAGCGTGGAATTGGCCGAGACTTGGAGGCGAAACTCCTTCTGCCACTTCCAGGTGATGCTGGCAGGACTGGTCAGCGTAAACTGCGGTACCTGTTGGCGAGTTTGGAAAGCTGCCCATGGCACGAGAGTGCCAGAAGTGCTCCCCGCCGGAACTGCCACGCCGGTCGGGATGTAGCCGGTGCTGCGATAGCGCACGCCATTTTGATCCGTGTAGGCGGCTCCGTCGATCTGGGCGATCACGGGTGAATTCTCTGGCAACCACGTTTTGTTGACGGCAGGACTGGGATTGCCAGCCGCTTGTGATGTCAGGCCTGGAGGCAAGTCCGTGTGAATCTCCAGCGCATGCTCGGTCCGCCAGAGAAAGTTGAGTTCCACATCCGAGTTGACCAGGAAGTCCACCTCGCTGGCTGTGCCGTTCACCTGGCTCGACTTGAATTGGTAACCGGTGCAGAGCCGACGCGTCACAGCATATTTTCGGATAGTCTCCGGGTCGGAGTCATCAAGTATGATGCCGCTGGCGTTCTCGTAAACGATGGGACTCACCTCGGCATGGACGTTCAAACCTGAGCGCACGGTTTGCGTGCCGCCAAAGGGTGTCGGCGATCCGTAGTCGGACTTGATGCTCACGCTCACCTCCTGCTGCCAGGAGCCGTCCGTGTTCAGATAACCAAAGAAGCCACGTGGAGTTGTCACATTTGGCAGCATGACGCGATTTTCTCTCTCACCAAGAGTCAGCGAGCCGTTGTTCCAGTAACCGGTGATGACGACCGAATTCCCTACTACACCAATGCCTGAGCTGCGCTGCACTCCCGGAATGGAGATGGCCCCAACGACCTCAACGGGGTTTACATGCCATACCTTGGACAGCTCGGCGCTGGTCAGTTTGGTCCAAAACAGATGCCGCGAGGAGGAGCCGCCGAGGTCTGTCGAGCTTTTACCGGCTCCGCCTGTCAACGTGGTGTACTTCAGCGATCCACCCGCGCTGCCGGACACATAGACTGCGTCATCCCTGGCGACGATCTGGGAGGCATAGTCATAGCCACTAGAGTCTAGAAAGATCGTGGTGCCCCAACTCAGATTGATGGGATCCAGTTGGGAGACAAACACGTCATAGCTCGTGCCATTGCTCGACCATATTTGATTGATGTCTGGATTGGTGTTAACGAGGGAATCGGCGGGGCGGAATTTGCTGTAAAATTCACCCACCGTGTAGATCTTGCCGTCGTTATACTCCAGATCGACAAAGCGGGAGCCGGCTCCTCGCGTATCGATGGGGTCATCATATTCGACCTTCACCGGCTCGGCGTGATACTGAATTCGGGCGTTCGTGCCGTTTTGTGAGTCGATGAGCACCACTGTTCCCCAGTCTCCATTGGCGAAATCATAGTTGTTTCTGAAGCTTGCACCAAAATCGAAACTCGAACTCGTCGTCGTTCCATTGCCCGCAACGGAATAAACTTTCCGACCATCATCAAGCGTTTGAATGGTTAAAGAGGGAAATGCCCCGTCTGGATTTTGGAAGTTCATGGCCACATAGAGTCTTCCTTCGCCATCTGCGGCGATGCCAGATGCGAAGTCATTAGATGGGCTAAAGCCCATCGTGGTGCCCCATTTGGCGTTCAGGCTTTCCATGAAAGTCACCACGAAGACATCAGTGAGGCCCGTAGTATCCATGCGCCCTACGAGGTCATCGAAGACGGTTGCTCCAGAGTTCATCTTACGCTCCTGCACTTCCAAGCTCGTGCCATTGAAATCACCTGTTATAGAGATGAAGTTTTCGTTAGCTACCTTGGCCACACAGATGCCTGTGGCGCGGGAGTTTCGTGTCGTTCCTCCCGCGTCAGCGAGCACGACGCTGTAATCCACAGCATCGCCGTCCAATGTTAGTTTCGCCACGAAAGCCCTGCTGGTGCTTTCGGATGTTTCGCCGCAGGCATACAAGTAATTATTGATGATTGCCAGGTCGTTGACCCTGAACCCAACCGTTGGTTCTCCTAGCATGGCGCTCACTGACTTTGTCCAAACAGTGACTCCCAATGAGTCCAGCTTCGTAATGAATCCGTCTCGCACGCTAGGTGTGCCTGGTTTATCGCACCAGCCGCCGATGAAGACGTGGGTGTCGTTGGAGCACGTGCGAAAGGATGGTGCCCAGGCGTTCGGCCCATCGCCTGGGGTGACCGGGAAACCCTGCATCACAGCCTGAGAGCCGTCGATGGCTTGGCTCCCTGTGTCAACTGTGCCCGCGTAATGATTGATCGTGCCGTTCACCGGTGCTTGCAGCCCTTTCACGTAGGCACTGGCAGCGTTCACAGAACTGGCGGCCACCGCGAGGGACAAACCAAAAAGGATTAGGTGTTTCATGAACATGTTACGGAGTGTTGTTGAGCTGGTCCACGGTGCTGACGCGGTTCAGCGTGAGGCTGCCGGTCACGGTGATGGCGCTGGTGTGCAGGCCGGTGAGGGTTTCGGTCCAGGTGCCGGTGAGGGCGTGGTCCACCGGCGTGTCTCCGGTGGTGATGGCGATGCTGAGGGCGCGGGTCACGGCGCGGCCGGCGGTGGCGAGATCGGGGTGATATTTGTGCCGGAAGGGGTTCACGGGATCATTCGCGGCGAGGGTGAGCGAACCGGTGGTGCTCGTCCCGGCTCCGAGCGTGCCGGTGAGGGCCAGCGAATCGCCGCTCATCGGAAACGACACGGTGCTGAAGCGCTGGCCGATGAGCTGACCGCCGCGGAGGGTGGTGCCGTCGAAGTTTCCGAGCAGGTTCATCTGCGTCACGATCACCGGCGCGGGCGAGGCACCGCGCGTGCGCATGAGCACGGCTTCCTTGAGCAGTTTCACCTGCCCGCTGGCATTCACATGCAGAAGTACCCGCATGGAAAAGGGCTTCGGAGCCGGGGTGGGCGTGGCGCCGGTCGTTTGACGGGCGTGGACCTCGTTCACCTGATCGAGTGTGATGTCGCCGACCCAGAGGCCGGCGGCGGTTTGGGCCGATAAACTGGCCGTGAGGGCAAAAAAGAGCAGCAGGACGTGTTTCATGGCAAAAAGGATCAGGGGTTCAAAGTAACCGGCACGCGCCACAGGACGCCGGAGCTGCGGATTTCGAGAAGGCTGGCCGCCGGAGGCGCGGGGAGGCTCGTGAGGCTGGCGTGGCCGATGCGGAAGGGCGTCCACTCGCCCGCCACCGCCGTGAGGGATTGGGCGCTGGTCAAAGTCGTGCGTGGATTTCCAAGGCGGGCCAACGGCAGCGAACCGCTCGCCGTGAGGCTGATCGTGAGCGCGGAAGGACCGGCAGGACGAAACTCGACCGATCCCTGGCTGTCCGCCGCGTTCAGCGAGATGCTGCCGCCGCGCAGCGAGACCGGCCCCTGATGATCACTTCCCGTGCCGCACCAGATCCAGTAGGCACATCCGGCCACCGCAGGCTCGGCGGAGGAGGCCTGCACCCATTTGCCATTCAGAAGCCGGAAGGCCCGCAATGGCGTGTGCGCCGGGGAGTTCGAAAAAAACGCGCCCAGCGTGGCAGGCGATGCCGGATCGACCGGCAGGCCCACGAGATTGAAAGTCTGCGGCAGCCAGCGCAGGCGATGGAAGACCGCCTTGCCGGAGATCGTCACCGTCGCGGCTGCAGTGGCTTTGATGAGGTAGCCTTGTCCCGCCGTGAGTTGATGCAGGTTGTTCAAAAACGCCCCCGCAGCCGTCTCCGGCTGCCAGGTGCGCCATTCAGCGTCTTTCCAGGTGTCTCCTGCGGGATCACGAAGGGAGGTGTACTTCGCATTCACCGGCAAAAACGTCGTCACCATCTCCACCGGCTGCCCGGAGAACAAATCATCTGGGTCAGCCTGCGTGGGCTCCACCTCCAGCCACACGCTGTTCCAGCCCTGCTGGAGCGTGACGGACTGCGTGAGGCTTTGAGCCTGCAAAACGGCCGTACCTGTCCAGAGGACAGCCAGCAGGCATGGGATCGAAAAAGGCGCTTTCATGAGGAGGACGAGGGTTCGTCCGCGACATCCACACCGTTTTGTCGGCCGTGTTACCGGCGGATCTGAGAAAAATTTAGCCCTCCCCGGCTTCGCGGAGGCTCTCTTGGAGCTCGGGCTTCAGTTCAGCGGCTTTGCGCTGGCTGATGGGCGCGGTTTCGAGGGTTTTGAGGAGGTGGTTGAGGATGCGCCGGGCTTCCTCGGGCTGGCCAGCTTTGCGCAGGCGGTTGGCGAGGGTTTCCCAGCGGCTGAAGTAGGCGGAATCGTCCCACTCCTGGGCCTGGAGCAAGGCGGGAAGCTTTTTCAGCAGCAATGCGGCTTCGGCGGACTGGCCGAGGTCCTGGAGGGTTTGGCATTGATTCACCAGGATGGTGGCCGCGCCGGGTGGCAGGCTTCCATCCGAGGTCACGCGGTCGAGCCAGCTCGCAGCCATCATGCGGGCTTCATCGAGGCGTTTCAGGGCGCGCAGGGCGTCGATGACCTTGCCAACCTGGCGCAGCGTGGTGGGGTGCATGGGGCCGAGGTCCTGATCGCAGACCCGCAGGGCATCGCGGCGGAGTGCGAGCACGGCTTCGTGGCCGGAGTGCTTTTCGAGCGTAGTCGCCAGTGCGTCGAGCGTGGCGTTCGCCTTCACATAATCTGGCCCCACGGTGTGCCAGTAGATATCGAGCGCCTGGCGGGCATGGCGGATGGATTCCTCGATCAATCCGGCCTCGCGACAATGCTTGGCCAGCCGACCAAAAACACGCCCGGTGACGGCATGACGCTGCCCCTGCTCTCTCAAGGACAGCTCGGCGGTCTCACGCCCGAGCTTGAGCGCCTCTTCATGCCGTCCGAGCTCAAACAGCGCCGTCATCAGCTCCGTCTTCGCGGTGATCTCATCAAAGGAATCGTTTCGCCGCTGGTAATGTCCAACGCAGGTGCGCAGCAGCGTCTCCGCTTCCTGAAAAGCCTCCGGCGTATCCGCCTCATCGAGCAACTCCTCTGCCAGGGCGTAACGGGTGCGGCACGTCTGCTGATCATCCTCGGGGAGATGGCTTTCTTGCCAGGCGATGATGCGGCGCAGTTCTTCGCGTGCGGAGACGGCCTCCGCGCTGGTGGCGACGGAGGACTGCATCGTTTTCAAGGCGAGCCGGTAGCGCAGGCTCCAGAGCAGCGGATCATCCGCATCGAGCAGCGGCTCGGCTTGGGCCAGCACCGTTTGGAAAAGCTTCACGTCTGAGGGCTTCGTCATCATCGTGGCCACTTCGACGAGCATGGAGGCCTTCCGCCGCGAATCACCGCCAAAGCCCGCGAGGCGGCGCAGCAGCTCCTCGCGCCATTTGTCCGGGTCCATGGCGCGGCCCGTGACATGCTCATCCATGCCGTGCACGGTATCGAGCACGATGTCCGCGATCTCATCGGACTCTGCCTTTTGCCTCATCGCCGCACTTTCCGCCTCGTGAGCCTTCGCTGCCTGCCAGATGGAGACCCCGGTGCCAGAGAGAAGGGAAATCACCGCCACGAGAACGGCGGCGGCGGCCACTTTGTGCCGCATCGTCTGCCGCCAAAGCATTTCGATGCCCGTGACCGCACGCGATTCGATCTCGTCCCCGGCGAGGAAGCGCTCCAGCTCCTCCGCGAGGAAGCCCGCACTGCGCAGGCGCTTCTCCGGCTTCTTTTCCAAACAGCGGCGGATCAGCGTGGCGAGATCGGGGTGCAGTTTTGAAACTTCCGGCGCGGGTGGTTCATGGCTGCGGGACTTCGTGGAGCTATCCAGCTCCGGCTCCACCTGCGTGATGCGGCGGATGATCTCTACTGCGCTGGCACCGGGAAAGGGCAGCTTATTCGTCAGCATCTGGCTCAGCAGCACGCCAAGAGCCCACACATCACTGGCCGTTGTGATCTCCTGCGAGCCTCCGGCTGCCTGCTCCGGACTCATGTAGTGCAGCGTGCCGAGCTGTGTACCGCTGTGAGTGAGCTGGGATTCGCTATCGAGCTGCTTTGCCAGGCCGAAATCCGCCAGCAGAGGGCGGCCATCCGCATCGAGCAGGATATTCGCGGGCTTCAAATCGCGATGCAGTACGCCGCGGTCATGCGCATGCTGCACCGCACGGGCGATCTCCGCCATCATCGCGGCAGCCGCCTGCGTCGGCATCGCGCCCTGCTTTTGTAGCCGCTCCGCCAGCGAGCCGCCCTCGGCGAGGCGCATGGTGAAATACTGCGTACCGTCCACTTCCCCGCTTTCATAGACCGGGATGATGTGCGGATGCACGAGCCTCGCGACTGACTTCATCTCCGTGCGAAACCGCGCCGCCTCGCCACGACGGGCGAACTGCACGTCGCGGATCACCTTCATCGCCACACGGCGGTTCAGCCGCAGGTCCACCGCCTCAAACACGACACCCATCCCGCCGCTCGCCAGCTCCCGCTCCAGCCGGTGGTCGGCAAACTCGCATGGTAGGTCTCCGAGCATACAGCGGGGTGTCCGAGGTTGCCCCGCTGCCGCCGAGATGCCCTCGTTCAGCAAACAAACAAGGCAGATGCCATCCCGCTCCACCGGGCTGGTGCATAAAAGGCAGACTTTGGGCTCGGCAGCACTCATGCATTCGAAAGCAGGCTGACCAAATAGCGCAGCTCATCATCCACCTCCGCATCCGTAGCCACCACCTGGCGCACCTCCGCCCGCAATAGCACGCCGAAACGCCGCCGCATTTCCGTGGCCGCTTTTCGCACCGCGCCGTGGGACATGCCGTGATGATCCGCCAACGCCTCCCAGTCCGGCGCGGCCCTATCGGAGGCAAAAACGCGCTGCCTTACCTCCAACAAAAAGTCACCGCGTTCGCGTTCCGCATGCTCCTCATCGAGCCGATGCATCACCAAGTCCACGAGCGCCCGGGCCCAGCGCCGGTCGTAGGCCAGATCCGGTGCCCGATGATCCAGCAAGGCCGGATCACCCGCTTCGGAATCGATTTCGGTGATCGCCAGCAGGGGAGCGCCGCCGCCGCGTTTTTGCCGCGTCTCATCGCGATGCTGGTTCGAAAGCCAGTTCATGAAACAGCGCAGCAAAAAACTCCGAAAGCGCACCTCCCCGTGCCGCACGTGCGCCAGCGTCTCGTGAGAGATGAGATGCTCAAAAAAGCCCTGTACTTGGTCCGCCGCCGCCTCTTGATTGGCACCGCGCTGCCGTGCAAAAACATACAAAGGACGCCAGTAAGCCTGCGCCAGCCTTTCGAGGCCCGCGATGACCTCCGTCTCACTCCCCGCCGCCCGGATCGCCGACCACATCGTCGCGGGAAACAGGCCGCTCGTCTCCGGCGGCATTCTAGAGGAGGTCTGAGGCTGTGGAGAGTCGGTCATCAAAAAATTCAGCGCGCATAGTCAGGACAAATCGCCTCTTGGCAAGTCCATGACCGCCCGCCAAGCTCCGTCTCATGCCAGCCGCCAAAAAAGCAACCGCTCGCCCCAATCCCGCCCGCGAACTCGTGTTTGGCGATTTGTGGGAGTTTGATCCGGCACCGGAGACGGCCGATCCGAAGCTGAAGAAGAAATACGACCTCTTCATCAATGGCCGCTTCGTTCCCTCGCGCTCCGGCAAATACTTCGCCACGATCAATCCGGCCACGGAGGCCAAAATCGCCGACATCGCGCTCGCAGACGCCTCCGATGTCGATGCGGCCTGCTCGGCGGCGCAGCGGGCTTTTATCAATTGGGGCCGTTTGCCGGGGAAAGAACGCGGGAAGTATCTGTATCGCATCGCGCGGCTGCTGCAGGATCATGCGCGGGAGTTCGCCGTCGCCGAGACGATGGATGGCGGGAAGCCGATCAAGGAATCGCGTGATTTCGATGTGCCGATGGCCGCGGCGCATTTCTTTTATCACGCGGGCTGGGCGGACAAACTGGAGTTCTTGGCGCCCGGTCGCCAGCTCG